>CAZSUX010000389.1:0-2484 GCA_964610135.1 uncultured bacterium
CGGCTACGCCGGCTCAGATGAAGGTGTGAACCCGGCCATCCGGCAGGGTCCTTCTCATTGTCCGGAACCGGCGCACCAGAACCGCCCTCGGATGTAACCGGGTCCGACCGCCCAATCGACAATCGGAAATCGTCACTCGGCAATCGGGACAATGCTGCCCCGAGCTCGTCACTCGACCATCGGCCTGTGGGCGAAAACCCGTTTTCGACCCCGCAATAGAAGCGGCCGGAGAAGGCAGCTTTCTCCGGCCGCTCCGTCTGGTTCGCCTTACGGCGCTATCGGCGCGGCGACGTTGAAGACGTCGGTGCGGATGGCCTGCAGCACGGACTGCGTCAGGCCGCGCGCCACCCACTTCGCAATCAGCGTCGCGCCTTCCAGCGCGAGTGACTCACCGGAGATGTCCTTCCGGGTCAGGCTCCACATCTCACGGCCGAAGCAGAGGTAGAACGGGTAAGCGATGGTCGGAACTCCCGCTCCATCACAGACCTGCTTCACCTGCAGCTCCATTGCCGCAATCAAAGGCGCTACGGCGCCCATGTTCTGCAGCATTGTGGGTCGTTTCTCGGTGAGGATGGCGTTGACGCGTTCGAGGTTGTACTTGGTGTTCCAGTTATCGACACGCTTGGTCGGGTCAATTGGCATGTTAATCACCTCCTCTCGGCAACGAGATTGGCATCCTTACCATGGCGGACGCCGGTTGCGGCCGGATTGAAGGCAAGGCCTGGCCTGGGCCTGCTGCCTGCGCTTCGCTCCGGGTTCTCAATCTTGTTCATTCGGGTTTCATTCGTCATTCTGACTTCGTAATTCGTCATTCCCGGACACCTATGTCCGCAATGAGCTGTCTCACCACGTACCCCGTGTCGCTTCCCTCGACAAAGTCCTGATACTGCCAGAGAAGCTCAACCAGCGCCGCTTCCATGAGCCTGCGTTTCAGGCTGAGAAGCTGTTTCTCCTGACACGCTAGCAGCGCTAGGGCCCTGCGTCCCTTCTCGGTCCTCGGCACGAGGGCCTCTGCGCTGCGGCTCAACCCGAGCATCTCGCCCACTCGGTCTGCCTCAGCGACGAGTTGGGCTGCGTTGGTTGGTGTGGTCGCTCTGTCATGTGTCATCAACGGTATTAGTGGAGCCATCCCCCTCGAACGTAACATGGCGCGGGACATGACCGAAACTCGTCGGGAGTTTCGGATCGTGTCCCAAGACACACGAAAACCCAGTCCCGGTTTTCGTCAAGCGAAAGGCCCGGTTTCCCGGGCCTTCTCTTATGGACCAACGAACTACTTCTTACGCTTGCGCGGCTTGCCCTTGTGCGACGGCTTCCTTACCTTTGTCCGCTGGGCGTGCTTCTTACGCCGCGGCCGGGCCGGCGCGACCTCCTCGATGGTGTCGAGCACCACGACCTCGTGGTCACAGAGTCGTCGAGACGTCGAAGGGGTACGTTCCTTCAGCATCCCCCGCCGTCTGCTTGCTCCGGGCTCGATCGTGAGGCTGCGGTCCGGCGCCGGCCGTTCGATGACGCTCAGCAGCCTGGCAAGCAGGGCCGTGAACGCTTCTCTCTCATCATCGCCCTTCACCGTCAGCACGACCTCCTCGCCGGGCTCAGGACCCAGCGTGAGGACCTCGATGTCGTCCTTGCCGTCAACGGTCTCAGTGCCGGCGCCAAGCGTGACCGCGGAGGCAAACCGCCGCGCCGCCAGCGCAAAACCAATAGCGGCCTCGGCATTCCAGCCCTCGACTGCGACTGCTACTCTGGTCATGTCGTCCTCCCGTCGCGCTTCTCCTTCAGTATCGCTCTGCCGCGCTTCACGTGGCCACGGACATTCGCATCGCTCGTGTTCAGCACCCGGGCGACCTCACCGAACGACAACCCGGCAACGACAAGGTAGAAGACCTCTCGCGTCTGCGGTGTCAGGAACTCGTGGATGTCGTTGACCACCTCAAGCAGCCGGTCACGCGCCTCATGTTCCTTCTCCGGAGTGCGTTGTCTGCCAAGGGTCACGGCCTGCTCGATCTGGTCGATCCAGCCCGATTCCCGGGGGTGAGCCGCAGCCTGGTCCTCCGGGTCGCCGGACCGCGCTGCCGACTCCGACTCGAAATCGACCTCGCGCCTCGCCGCAACGGCCACGGCTCCATGCTCCTTCAGCAACTTGTGTTTGAAGATGCCGTACAGCCAGGTGAAAAAGGACGACTGGCCCTTGAATGCGCGCAGTTGGGTGAAGGCATCGGCAAACGTGTCCTCCACCACTCGCTCGGCCCGGTCACGGCTATGGAGCGACTTCACCGCGTGCGCCATGAAGCTGCCTCGGTACTTCTTGTCCAGCACTTCCGCCGCCGCATGTCCGTCCAGCATCCGGGCCACGAACTCCTCGTCCGGGTCGCCGGGCCGGCACGGCCCGCGCGGTTTCTCTGTTTCGCTTTCTATCATTACTCCTCCTTAAATGTAGTCGTCTTCGGTCTCATGTCAAACGTCCGCCCTCCACCCGAGGCA
>CAZSUX010000390.1:0-2483 GCA_964610135.1 uncultured bacterium
GATGGGCTGGTCGATCGAGGTCCACTACACCAAGACCCCGCCCGCTGAGACAATCCAGCCTACGTTCAACCGCAATCGCCCTGCGATTCTCGATTTCTACCACCGCGCCGGACAGGGCATCCACGGCACGGTCACCGATGCGGGAACCGGCCAGCCGGTCCACGCTCAAATCTGGGTCAGCCCGGCGAACTGGCCCAGCTTCAACGACCCTACCTTGGGCGACTACCACCGATTCTATCTGCCCGACACCTACGACATTACGTTCCGCGCGCCCGGCTACCGGGACACAACCGTATTCGGTGTAGTCGTTCCCAGTTCAGGCGATTCGTCGGTCACTGTTGACATGCAGATGACGCCCGACGCGCTCACGCCGCTGTTCGGCTACCGAGTGATCTACTGCTACAGCGAACCCAGCAGTTACGACGCGGACCCGAAGGCGAATACCGCGTTGGGCCCGCACGACGGCATCGTCTATCCCCTGACGACCAACCGTCGGCTCTGCCTGGATATGGATCGCGCCGTGCACGATCTCAGCGGCATCGACCTGTCCGTGTACCGTCCGACCGGTTCGGGCACGGCCACGGTCAAGGGCTCCAACTCGTGGCAGGGGCCGTGGACCACAATCGGCACCGCCAACTCGGCCCAGACCGACTTCGACATCGACTCAGTCGGCCTGGACTCGGTGCGCTACATCGAACTCACGTCTTCAGGCACGTTCAACCTTGACGCAGTCGAAGGGGCGAATGACTACGTCGGCCTCGCTGAGGTCGAGTTCCCGGTTTCCAGTTCGCAGTTCCCGGCACTCAGAATCCAGAGTCCGACGCGAGGGTCGGTGCGGTTCGCACTGAGTACCTCTCCGCCGGCCGGATCACAACTCGTCATCCGCGACGCGGCCGGCCGGCTCGTTTCCTCTTTCGACGTTCGTCGTCCATCGTTCACCATTCCCGCGGCAATGCCCGCGGGGGTCTATTTCGTAAATCTCAGCACTGGCAACGCTGCCCCGGTGCAGTTCGTTGTGACGAGGTAACACATGAAACACTTAGCACGCGGCATCTGGCGTTCGGCGCTAGGCCTGACGTTGCTGGCAGTCTTCACCTTGGCTCGCGCCTCCGATCTGGAATCGCACGTCACCGAGTTCACGCTCGCCAACGGCCTGAAGGTCATCATCTACGTCGACTCCTCCGCGCCGGTGGTTTCGACCAACGTGTACTACAAAGTGGGTTCCTACGATGAATCGCAGGGCCACACCGGCATCTCCCACATGCTCGAACACCTGACCTTCAAGCACACCGACATCTACAAGCCCGGCGACTTCGACCGCATCGTCGATTCGGCCGGCGGCGTCAACAACGGTTTCACGTCCGAGAACTACACCGGCTACTACGAGGACTTCGCCAAGGACCGCTACGAGCTGGCGATGAAAATAGAGGCGGCGCGGATGGGCAAATGCGTGTTCCCGGACTCGGAATTCGAGAGCGAACACCGGGTAGTCAGTGAGGAACGCCGGTTGCGCGACAACCGCCCGACGTCCGAGTTGTGGGAGCAGTTCGGCGCGACCGCCCATCTCGTCCACCCGACGCGCAACCCGACCATCGGCTGGCCCAGCGACGTCGCGAACTACACCGCCGGGGCCGCGCGCGACTGGTACGTGAAGCACTACAACCCGGCCAACGCCGTACTCGTGGTCTGTGGCGACGTCCGGCCCGAGGACGTGAAGGCCAAGGCCAAGAAGCACTTCGGCAAGCTGAAGGGCAAGGGGGTGACGCGCAAGAGCTACTACGACTCCGAGCCTGAACAGAACGGCGAACGCCGGATTACCGTGCGCAAGCGGGTCAGGGTACCATCTGTTCTCATCGGGTTTCACTCCCCGGGAATCCGCGACACGGCCGAGTTCTTCGCCGGCGAGGTGGCAGGTTCCATCGCAGGCTCGGGCCGGAGCTCACGGCTGTACAGGAAATTGGTCACCGAACTGCAACTGGCCACCAGCGTGTGGGGCGGCAACTCGGTAGACCGCGACCCGGGTTTGTTCCTGGTTTCGGTCACCCCTAAGGCCGAGAGTTTGATACCCCAGATCGAGCAGGTCGTCCAGGCCGAGCTCGACCGGCTTGCATCTGAGCTGGTCACGGAGCGCGAACTCCAGCAGGTCCGGAACCAGGTGCTGGCCGGCGAGTACTTCCAGCGTGACGACGTAGGAAGTATGGCGTACCTGCTGGCCCGCAGCGAGATCCTCTACGGCGACTGGCGGGCGATGAAGCTCTACCAACCTGGCATAGAGCGGGTCACGGCCGAGCAGGTCCGCGACTTCTGCCGCAAGTATCTGGTGCCCGACAACCGGACAACCGGTATCCTCGTTTCTGCGAAGGAGGACAAATGAGAGTTTCCAGTCGCCGGTCTGCCCTCCTCTCTTGGCGTTCTTGGCGTCCTTGGCGGTTTGCCCTCGGTGTTCTGACTTCTCTCTTCTGCCTTCTGACTTCTGCCTTCGG
>CAZSUX010000391.1:0-1384 GCA_964610135.1 uncultured bacterium
GGCAAGGTCGATGCCGTAGGGCGGGATTACGCCTGCCTTCCTGGTCACGTCGGCGAAGTAGCCCCGCTGGTTCTGAAAGAGCTGGTCTGGATAGTAGATGTGCTTCTCCCAGTTCTCGTAGTTGGCGCAGTAGAGGTCAACCCAGCCGTCGTTGTCGAAGTCGGCAAAGCCCGCGCCCTCGGTCGGTGACTTGCCATCCGGCCCACCGGCGCGGTCGGAGAGAAAGACGAACCTGCCCGAGTCGTTCTTGTAGAACCGGGCCCCGCCTTCGCCGGCAGCAACGTACAGGTCGAGCCAGCCGTCGTTGTTGAAGTCGGCGAACAGCCCGCCCCGGCCCTTGGCGTCGGTGAGGCCAACCGAGTCGGTGACATTGGTGAAGCCATGGCCGGAGTCGCTCCGGAACAGGACGTAGCCGTTCAGGAGCAGGTCCTCGTATCCATCGTTGTTGTAGTCACCCCACGCAACCCGCGACTCGTGTCGGTCATTGAGCCCGAATGAGTCGGTGACATCGGTGTAGGTCGGCCCGCGCCGGAAGGTGCTTTGCGTCCCGTAATCGAGTTGCGCTCGCCCGAACTCCAATTCCTCGCGGTCAGTCATGGGATGAAGATCCTTGAGTCCGGAGTCGGCGCGCGGCGCCCAGTAGTTGCGGGAGTCGCCGGCCTCCATCGATTTCACATAGGCTGCGCAGGCCGCCCACGTGTCGCCCTGGGCTGATTTGATGTCGCCCAGTAGGCAGTAGAACGGTCCGGGCGTGGCTTCCTGTTGCGCGTCCCAGCGGAACTCGCTGATTGCCGTGGTGATCGAACTCTCTGCCGGAGCCAGCTTGCCCTGCCGCTTCAGAGCCTCGGCCAGCGCGAGCAGGGCAGAGCCGCGCAGGGGTGGAAACTCGATATCCCATTGTTCCTGGGGCTTGTTGGGGGACTTCCTGGTTCTCGGCTCCCATTCGAGGGCCTTGCGGGCATAGGCTTCCGCAGTCACGGGGTCGAACTTGAGCCGGTTGAACAGGGCGGCGGCGTAGCGGTAGCGGAACGGGTCGGTCGGGTCGTCCATCACCATCTCGGCTGCGTCGGCGCGCAGGCCGGCAGTGTCCTTCATCCCGAACCGCGAGCTCAGGAGGAACATGTAGAAGGTCTGTCGCCATTCGGTGCGAGGTAGGCGGGTGAGGAACCGGCGGATGATGGGAATCTTGAGTGTGTCGTTGGTCCAGACCGGCGCGAGCGAGTCATAGAACATGTTGCCGGTTACCTCGTAGCCACGCGGCGAATAGGGGTACCGCTCGGCCAGGAGCCAGCCGACCTTGGGCGCAAGCAGGGTGTCGGAGATGCTGAGGCCGTCCCAGGCAAGGGTCAGGGAGCGGGCTGTGGTTTCAGCGAGGAAAGCCGAG
>CAZSUX010000391.1:1394-2477 GCA_964610135.1 uncultured bacterium
TCTGAAATACTTGGTTTCGGTGATCACGCACGAGTTCTCTTCGTCGAGCTTGTACATCGCATACCAGCGGCCGGTGATGGCGGAGTCAGCGTGCGGATACTGCTCGAGCACCCGGTTCCACCAGGCAAGGCTCGAGTCGTACCTGCGCCAGTGGTCGTAGACCCGGGCGAGGTTGCGCATGGCGGCAATGTCGTCCGGCTGGTGCGAAAGCTGGGCGCTGTAGTAGTGAACTGCCGAGTCGTAGGCACGCCGGGCCAGGAACGTGCGCAGCTCGGGCTGGGGTGCTGCGGAGAAGAGCGCAGACAGAATCAGAATTGTCGCCGTCAAAGAAGCCTCCAGGTGGTTTGTCTCCCAGAAGTTAGGCGACACGGGTCGGAAGTCAAGCCCGGACGAGGACCCCAGAACCGAGATAGCTCTCGTTTGTCACATCGAACAAACCCGTTCGACTCGCCGCGCTGCACTGTCATTTCGAGCGAGTCCGACGAGTCGAGAAATCTCGCCCTACGGCGCGGCTCGCTCAGGGCAGGTTCCGTGAGTCGAGGGGTTTCTCAGGCGAGATTCCTCGACTCCGGCGAGGACGCCTCCGTGTGGCTTCGCCACCGTAGGAACGAACGGAATGACAACACTCATCGGGTGAGAATGGCTTCCTGTACGGCCAAAGGTACTCGCACGCACTTGAGGTTCAATATCGGATTCAGGGTTCGGCGTTTGCTTGACTTTCGAGGGTGCTCCAATAGCATGTCAGTCCGAAATGGCAACCCAATCAGAAGACATCATCGCCCTGGTGAAGAAGGCCGAGACAGAGGCGGCAGAGGCTGCGAAGCGCGCCGAGGCGGAGAAGCGGCAGGCTGTGGCGCAGGCCGAGCAGGAGGCCGCGAAGGCTCTGGTTGAGGCGCGCGAACGATGCAAACGGGAGCAGGACGCGGCCATGGAGAAGTCGAAGGCCGAAGCCGCTGAACTCCAGTCCCAGGCCAAGGTCGAGGCTGAGGCGGCAGCACGCGACATACAGGTGGTACCGGAGGAGCGCCTGGAGAAGGCGGCTGACCTGCTGGTCGAGAACCTGCGTCGACAGTGGCAATAGAG
>CAZSUX010000392.1:0-2453 GCA_964610135.1 uncultured bacterium
GCCTCTGCCGGCGCTAGCCAAGCGTGAGGTTGTTGGTTCGTGGTTCTTGGTTCCTAGTTCTGAGTCTCTCAACGCTGGCGGCGGTCGCGCTGGCAGGTGAGACCGGGAAGATCTCCGGCCGGGTAGTGGACGACGCTGGGCAGGCGCTCGTGTCGGCGAACGTGGTCGTCGCCGGCCAGACCCTGGGCGCGGCGAGTGACGGGGACGGGTACTACGTCATCCTCAGCGTTCCGGTCGGGAGCTACGCGGTCGAAGCCTCGATGATCGGCTATCGGACGGTGAGCGTGACCGACGTGCGGGTTGAGCCGGACCGGACCGCGAAGGTCGACTTCCGGCTGACCGCTTCCGCCATCAATCTGCCCGGGGTAACCGTACGGGCTGAGAAGCCGATGGTCTCAAAGGACGTGGTCAGCGCTCGCTATTCGCTCCCGGCCCGGGAAATCAACTTCCTGCCGGCCGAGTACCTGCAAGGCGGCATGGCTGTGTTCTCGCCCGGCGTGGCGCGGACCGAGTCGAGCTATCACGTGCGCGGGGGCCGGGCTACCGAGGTCGACTACCGGATTGACGGGGTTAGCGTAGTTGACCCGCTCTCGGGCGAGTTCGGCATCGAGCTCTCGCGCAGCGCGGCCGACGAAGTGATATTCATGCCGGGTGGGTTCTCGGCCGAATACGGCCGGGCGATGTCGGGTGTGGTCAACCTGATAACGGCGTACCCGCGGACCGAGCCGAGCGCGGCGTATCGAATCCGTTCCGAGAAGCCAATGCCGTACTACTACGACTTCGGGTATACGGACCAGGCTTTGCAGGCGCACCTCCCGGTGACGCGCGGCCTGAGGTTGTTCGTGAACGCGGGCGGGACAACCATGGACGATTGGGACCCGCGGCTGTTCCGGCTGCCGCACAAGGAACGCGCCGACTACTCACTCTACGGCAAGGCAGTCGCCGACCTCAGTCCGAAGCTGAAGCTCACCGGCTCGGCCGCGGCGTTTCGTAGCGAGTTCGACCGGTACCAGTCGCAGTGGAAGTTCCGGCTTGATGACTACCGGTCGGACCTGCGCCATGGCAACCTCGGCAGCGTCAGCCTGAGCTGGCTTCCCGAGGAACGGTTCCTCGGCAAGGTGCAGGTGTCGCGGTTCCATACCGACAAGACGGTCGGGGTGAGGACGCCCGGGCCGGTGAATATCTGGAAGGACTTCCAGTTCCGCGACACCAGCGAGTACGGCCTGCCGACGATTGACGAGCGGAATCCCTGGAATGTGAAGTGGAACCGGTACTGGTATTTCTACACTGACGGCACGTACGACCAGTACCGCCGCACTGCGACCGAAGCCTGGAACTCGAAGGTCTTCGCCACCTCGCAAGTGACCGCGAACCACCAGCTCACAGCCGGCGCCGAGGCCGACGTGTACAACGTACAGAGCGACTGGTATCGCTGGCTCAAGTCGAACAGCCCGTTCATCGACACTTACGAGTTCCGGCCCGTCGAGGTAAGCGCCTACGTGCAGGACAAGATCGAGCACGAGGGGCTGTATGCCGACGTCGGGCTGCGCTTCGACCAACTCCGGCCCAACGCTACGTACCGGGACTGGACGCTGCACACAGATTCGCAGGCCGCCAGGGTGTCGGCGACGCCCAAGAGCGCTGTGTCGCCGAGGCTGGGGGCTTCGTTCCGGATAACCGACTGGCTGTTCGCCCGGGCCAACGCCGGATACTACGTCCAGTTCCCGCTCTTCTCGGCCCTCTACGACAACACGGTGAACCCGATGCTCTACCGCACGAGCTACCGTGATTCCCTGCTCGTGGTCGGCAATCCGAACCTCAAGCCGGAGCGGACCCAGGCGTATGAACTCGGGCTGCAGGGCGAGGTGATGAAGGATCTGCTCCTGACCGGAAACCTCTGGCGCAAGGACGTGTACGACCTGGTCGGTACGCGCGAAGTGCCGGCCCTGCCCCAGGCGTACGTGACCTACTTCAACATCGACTACGCCAAACTGACCGGCGTGGAACTCATCATCGAAGTGCGCCGGAGGTGGTTCAACGCCAAGCTCTCCTACACCCTTTCATTCGCTCGCGGCACAAGTTCCTACGCCAACGAGGCGTACAACGAGTTCATCCAGCGTGGCATCACCGTGCCGGCGGTCGAATACACCCTTGACTTCGAACAGCGGAACCGGTTCTTCGTGCAGGCGGACGCGACCGTGCCGGAGAGAGCGACCGGCACGAAGTGGCTCGATGCCGTGCTCGACAGCCTCGGCTGTCACCTGCTCGGGTACGCGGGCAACGGATTTCCATACTCGCCGCCCGGCGGCAAGGGCGACCCGGCGACATGGAACACAATCGTCGGGCCGTGGCGGTCGAACGTCGACGCGGTCCTGACCAAGCCGGTCAAGCTGGGACGGGTGCGGATTGACCTCGTGGCCGAAGTGCTGAACCTGCTCGATATCAGGGACGTG
>CAZSUX010000393.1:0-2450 GCA_964610135.1 uncultured bacterium
GCGCGCAAAGCCGCGTCGCCAGCCTCCGTGCCACGAAGGAACCGAGGAACGTCCCGAGCTGTCTCTTTGGGTGAGCGGCCCGCCCGGTTGCGAACTCCTCGGCCAGCTCCGATTCGCTCCGGCCAGGAACCCAGTTGATCCGCAGAACGACCTGCCTTTGTTCGGCCAGGGCCCGCGCCGCGTAACCGCAGAGGTTGAGCACGCTCGAACCGGACACGTGCGCATGGGCGAAGATGAAATGACCGGAAGCGGTTCGGGGTTCGTCGCCCGCGACAAGCAGCGTCATCTCCACCCGGGGTTGGGTAACGCCGGCCAGTTCGCTTAAGTCGTCCCGCGTCCGCAGTGAAGCCAGGGCGGGAAACCAGTCGACCGTCGTGAGACCGAGGCCGCGGCACAGTCCCAGCCCGTCGCCGGTCGAGCCGGTGCGGGGATAGCTCGCGCCGCCGGTCGCAATGCAGACGTTTCGTGCCGCCACGGTGCTGCCATCTGCCATCCGTACCCGCCAACCCGGCTCAAGCCCGTCTACGCGGCAACCGGTCCTCACCACCGCGCCATGCGCCGCATTCTCCCGCAGGAACGCGTCCCTGATTCCGGCCGCGTTAGTTCCATTTGGCCATACACACCCATCACCATCGGTACGGGCCTCGATTCCCAGGCTCGAGAAGTACTGTATTATCCGCTGGTATGGGAACTTACGCAGCAATGGCACTATGACCCGGGCGTCGCAGTCAAACCTCCCGGCCATTGCTCTTGGCGACTCGGCATGGGTGAAGTTCCCCTTGCCGCCACCGGTCACAGCCAGCTTGCTGCCGCACCGGTCGGTGCGCTCCAGGACCGTCACTTTGAGACCCAGCCGTGAAGCCGCAGCCGCGCACACCAGGCCCGCTGCCCCGCCGCCGACGACCGCCAGGTCTGCAACCTCTTGCATTATATGAATTTAGCTATACTCATATAGAATAGTATCTCGGCGACGAAGATTCACCGGAACCTTTCGGGACCCTGCTGTGTCTAAACTATTTGAGAGCACGGCAGTTCGGTATCACAAACCGGCTCGGTTCAAACATTGCCGCGACACTGGGCTGCTCGTGACTCTCTTTTTCTATTGTCTGGAGTATATCACCCAGTCAATGTAGCTGCGTTGGCCATACGCATCTCCGGCAAGCTGTACAACTGCCCCATCGGCATACAGCGTGTCGTTCGTCCACCCGAGCTTCCTGTAGTACAACCGATGTTCCGGGTTCGTGCCGACGTACGCGAGAGTCGAATCGTGCGGCGAGCAAGCCATCGCCACCGCAGGTATCTTCACGCCGGTAATCGCGTGTCCGCCCATGTTGGCTGCGAGCACGCCATCGGGCGTCGAACCCGTTCCCGCCCGAAACAACACCCACTTGCCGTCGAACGTCCACGTGAAGCCTGAGAAGTAGGCGTCGTCCACGCCCGCGGTCAGGTTGACCGGATTGCTTCCGTCGCTGTTCATCACGAATGCGTCTTCGCGATACTCGTTTTCGTGCGGGTCGCCCGGCACCAGGCACTTGCTCCTGCGGTAGTAGGCGAGCTTGCTGCCGTCCGGCGAGAAGACCGGGGTTGAGTTCACGATGCACGTGAACCGGCTCGAGTCAATAAGGACGTAGTCGCCGTCGTGCGTAATCTGGACACTGGCGTTGGTCCCGTCTTTGGTGAACAGGTGCGCGGTACCGGCCGGGTGACCCTCGAAGGCAACAAGGTCAGAAACCGGCGACGCGTCGCAGCTATAGATACCATCCGGGAGCAACTCCAGCAACTGGGCCGGATCGTGCGGACCGTACCACCCGAACGGCACCTCGGCCTCATAGAGCTGCCGGTCCGCCACGAAGACGACCGAACGACAGCCGGGCCTGAACCTGGGATACAGCGGGTAGGCGTTTTCTATGGGAACGAACCAGGCATCCCGCACGCCATTAGGGCGGTAGGCGCAGAAGGACTTGTGCAGTCCGTCCACGACTAGCCGGGACCGGAATCCGACTCCGACGGAATACTCGCCCGACAGGTACTCGCGGCTGCCGGAAACAACCCGGGCCTGGAGTACGTGCATGCTGCCCTCCGGCAACTGCCTCACGTCCCACTCAAAACCGGACTCCGGACCCGGAAACGTATCCACACCCACAACCACGCCGTCAATCCGCAGCTCCACATAACTGATGTTACGGAAAGGCTTGCACCACACCCAGACCGTATCCACTCCGTAGGCAACACTCCGCCGTTCCACATGGTCCCAAGAGCGGACACCTATGTTCACGTCGACCTTCTCGCTACAGGCCCCGAGCAGGAGCAGCAATAGCAGCGGGAGCAGTCGCTTCATGCCTATAACCTACGCCCGACTCGGCCGTTTGTCAACCAGAGCTAGGCAGCCGGAATTGAACCACAAACACGCCGAGTATACCGAGACATTTCCGTCCGGACCCATCTTTGTG
>CAZSUX010000394.1:0-2448 GCA_964610135.1 uncultured bacterium
TCGGAGGAACAGCCCACGATGCCGGCGGCGATGCCGAACGCAGAACCGGCCAGCCTTGTTCCGTCTTCAAGTTCGAGGAATATGCGGTTGGTGGGTCTCATGTTCGGGCTGTCGCATTGTAGCGGCAACCCACTGCCAATCAACAAGAACCTCGCGCTTACAGCCCAAGCTCAAGCGCAAGCCCAGGCCCCGGTCCGCCAACTCGTAACTCGCAACTCACGTCCGCTCTCTGCCGTCCACTGTCCGCCATTGCCGACTGCAACCTGAGCCCTCGGGCGCTCCCGCCGGGCGCTCTCGCCCGGCTTGACAGTCAGTCAGGCCGCGCAATAATCTCCATCTCGTTGCGCACCCGGGCGCGGCGGAATCGATCACGCCAAAGGCGCGCCAGCCGGGAATCGGAACGGTTGCAGTCGGAAACCATAGGAGGCAACTGATGTCATTCGATACCGGTAATACCGGTTTCATGCTCCTTGCCACCAGCCTCGTGATGTTGATGACACCCGGGTTGGCGTTTTTCTACGGCGGGCTCGTCGGCCGCAAGAACGTGCTCGCCATCATGATTCAGAGCTTCGTGTCCATGGGCTGGACCACGATTCTCTGGTTCGTCTGCGGCTACTCGCTCTGCTTCTCCGGTGACGTCGGCGGCGTTATCGGCAACCTCGATCAGGCCTTCTTCCACGGCATCAACGCCTCCACACCCTTTTTCGGCAACCCCGGCCTGCCGCTCTTCGTCTTCGTCGCCTACCAGATGATGTTCGCCATCATCACGCCCGCACTCATCACCGGCGCCTTCACCAACCGCGTGCGCTTCGGCGCCTACATGGTCTTTCTCACGGCCTGGCTGCTCTTCGTCTACTTTCCCTTCGCCCACATGGTCTGGGGCGGCGGCCTGCTGGCCCAATGGGGCGTCAAGGACTTTGCCGGCGGCATCGTAGTCCATGCCATCGCCGGGTTTGCCGCGCTCGCCTCGGTCCTTTTCGTCGGGCGGCGCAAAGCCGTTGACCGCGGCATGCACTCCATCCCGCTGGTCGCGCTCGGCACCGGCCTGCTCTGGTTCGGCTGGTACGGGTTCAACGCGGGCAGTGAACTCCAGGTCGACGCCATCACCGGTCTTGCGTTTCTCAACACCGACTGCGCGGCGTCGTTCGCCGCCATCACCTGGCTGGCTATCGCCTGGAGCATCGAGAAGAAACCGAAGTTCGTCGGGCTGCTCACCGGTGCGGTCGCCGGGCTCGCCACAATCACGCCCTGCGCCGGCTACGTCTCGACACCCATGGCCATCGTCATCGGCATCGCCTCCGGCGTCGTCTGTTACCTGGCAGTCAGCCTGAAGAACAAGCTCCACTGGGACGATGCGCTCGACGTCTGGGGCGTGCACGGCGTGGGCGGCGTGCTCGGCACCATTTGCCTCGGTCTCTTCGGCTCGGTCCTGGTTAACTCACACGGCTCGAACGGACTCTTCTTCGGCGGCGGCTCGTTCTTCCTGAAACAGACCGTGGCAGCACTTGGGGCGGCCGCCTACGGGTTCCTGTTCACCTACGCGATGCTCTGGATTATCAGCAAGTTCATGAAGGTCAGGATCACCGCAGAAGAAGAAGAAAAAGGCCTGGACGAAACCCTGCACGGCGAGACTGCCTACATCTAGGCGTTCCAGAACCATCTGAAGACGGCGGCCGCGGAATCACCGCGGCCGCCTCACTTACGGCGACCCCCGCCGGTTCCAGGCCACCTCGGGGAATGGCCATCCCGTCCGTCAGGTCCGGGCGGGGCCAGGCCTTTGGTGCCTGAATCTCAAGTAAACGTCAGCGGTCGTCAGGTGCGCTAACCTACCAACTTCATGACCTTGTCGTACACCTGGTCAGGAGTGGCCCAGTGAATCGTGGCGCCGCCCTCCCCGAGCAGTTCCTTGGCGCGGGCCATGACGTTCGCGGGGCAGACCAGGACCACCGGTATCTTGTGGATTCTCGCCCGGTCCAGGAAACTGGCGGGCGGGGTCTGCGCCTCCGGCGGCGCGACCAGCTTGTGGAAGTAGCCGACGATGGCACCAAGGTTGTCGGATACGGTTACCATGCCGAGATACTTGCCGTGATTGTCCCAGCCGTTGCTGAACGGGATGGTATTGACGCCCGAGGCAGCAAGCTGACTCAGGGTCGCCGGATCGGTGCCGGATAGATAGCCGACATTACGTGGCATGTTTCCTCCTTTTCTTTACCGCACATAGTAGCTCGAGAGACTGCCCTCGTCAACCCGTTGTTTCAGACGGGTGGCAATGGGCTGACGCACTCGCGGCGAAGCCGTGGCCCCGCCTGCTGTCTACTGCCTACTGACTACTGTTCACTGCCTTGGTTGGCTGTCCCGAAGCTTCCCGAAATGGGGTGCCTGTCCCTGGCCCTCCTGTGGCTACCCGCTACCTCGGTTTCTTGCCGGGCTCTGCCCTGCTGGGACGAA
>CAZSUX010000395.1:0-2447 GCA_964610135.1 uncultured bacterium
AGTACCGCATGGACACCGATGGCCGCAGCACGAGCATCGCCTCCAACTGGACCTCAGTCTACGACCTCACGGGCCGGTTCATCGTCGCCTCGCATCCGTCCATCAACTCCGACCGCGACCAGATAGTCGTTGCCTGGGTGCAGGCCAGCTCCACGGACATCTATTCCTGCAAGCGCTCGACCGACAGCGCCTACAACAACTGGGAGTCGGCGGTCAACCTGAGCAACACGCCTCAGGACGCCTCCGACTACCCGACGATTGCCATGGGCGATACGGTCGTGGTAGCTTGGCAGGAAGCTCGCGGAGGCGGCACCGACTTCGACATCCTCGCCTGCATCGACTTCGGCGACACCCTGAACATCGCGGACAACGTCACACTCTCTACCTACCCGCACATCGTGTTCCAGAACAAGGTCTCGGGCGACACGACCATACCGTACCTGCTGACAATCTGGTCAGAGGAGCCTTCGGCTTCGTACTACGAGACACGGTTCAACAGGCTCAACCTGAAGCAGGCTGAGGGCGAAGGGCAGCAGGCTGCCGGCCTGACGCCGATTCCTGCCAAGCCGATGCTTGAGGCCTGCCGGCCTAACCCGTTCCGCAACCACACACAGATCAACTACGCGTTGCCGACTTCGTGCAACGTCAGCCTGCGGGTGTATGACGTCACGGGCCGCACCGTGCGCACGCTGGCGAGCGGGCACCAGAAAGCCGGGAACTACTCGGTGAGCTGGGATTCGCGCGACAGCCGCGGCAAGCAGGTGCCGTATGGCGTCTACTTCTACCGTCTCGACACACCGGGCTACCGGTCGGTGAAGAAAGCAGTAGTCACAAGGTAGGAGCGAAGTAGACAGCAGACAGCAAACAGAATACAGGACAGGGGCGGGCGAAAGCCCGCCCCTGCATGTCATGCGAAGCGCGCGTGCGCGCCATGGATACCTGTCTTGCCCGGCACTTGCGCCGGCAATAGGGGGGTCAATCCCGGGGTGACTCCGCGGTTCAAGGCCGCGCTCACTGCCGCCATCAATGTGACGTTCAATCAAGGACTTAGCCCGCTCTTCAGTTCCGCGTCGAGCACGGAGTCGAACGTGGCGTTCAGTTGCGCCGTCAGCCTCGCACTCAGCGCCCGGCCGAGCCCGACCTTGAATGGCGCGTTCAGTCACGCGCTCAACGGCAGGCTGACCGCAGCGCTGAATCGCGCGTTCAGTTGCGCCTTCAGTTGCAGCTCCGCTGAGGCGCTCAGTGGGGTGTTCAGCGCGGCCGCGACTCGCGGATTCAGAAGGACATTGAACCGGGCACTTCCGGTGCGACTGCCGGGAAGAGCGGCCGTGTGTTCCTGCGCACAAGGCCCCATATGTAGTTGTTGGCCGCGACCTGACCACAATTCTGCCGTCCACCCCACGGTGGGGAGACCGCCTGGGGAGCTGCAGTCGTTGACGCAGTTGAGGATAGATTGGACCATCGAATGACCGGTTCTTTTCCCGGTACAATGCGACGTTCGATGACGTGAACAATGACGGGTACGATTGAGGATTCAGGTTAAGGTTGAGGTTAAGGTTGAGTTCGAGATAGAAGTCGAAATTCAGGTTGAGGTTGAGTGCAGGGTTCAGTTGACGACACAGTGCGCAACGCAGTTTACGATCCAGTTCACGATCCCTTTGCCGGTACTTTCTGACGAACAATGCGAGGTACATTGACCGACTGAATCGCGGCCGGGATGCGAGGTCCTTGTTGGCGTGCATCGTATCTCGGGTACTGCGGCGAGTACGTGATTCGATCCGAAGCGAGCACGTGTCGGTCTTGTGCCCACTGTCGAACTGCCAAACCGGGAGAGAGGCGAAGAACGCGAGGGATCGAATTCTCGCAAGAAGTGCAAGCCGGCCGGTCTCGCTGGAGGCCGGCCAATGCGAAGCTCCGGCCTTGGTCCGCCCACGCCGGACGCACAGAACGGCCGGCAGGCGAAACGCCTGCCGGCTTCTACTAGTAGATCGGAACCAGGCCTACTCCGTCTTCACGACCTTGCTGGTGAGGACAACCTCATCGGCAATCAGCCTCACGAAGTACGCTCCCTCAGCTACGGCTCGACCGTGCTCATCGGTGCAGTTCCAAGTCTCGTTGTGATACCCCGGCGCTCCGACGCCCGAAGCGAGGGTTCGGACACGTCTGCCGCAGGCATCGTAGACTTCGAGCCGCATGACTGCGCTCCGCGGCAGACCATACTGAATGGCCACGCGTCCCGCTGCGGGCCCGGTACCATTCAGAGTCACGGTCCGCGGCAAGCCCGGGTCGTCGCTCGCGCCGATGCCCGGAGCCGCGACCACTACCGAATCGAAGACCGCATCATTGGTCGTATCCACATCCTGAACCATTGCCGTTGAGCACATGACGCTGAACGTTCCCGACACGCTCAGTGTGCAGGGGCGGAACGTCGCTACCGTGTCATTCGT
>CAZSUX010000396.1:0-2440 GCA_964610135.1 uncultured bacterium
TGGTGATCCCGGTCGTCCTGACCGTGTACTCGGATCGGAAGTTCACGTTCGTCACTAAGACCCCACCCGCGTCCGTACTCCTAAAGCAGGCGGCCGGCCTGGCCAAGGGCTCGGGTGAGCCGAACCGGGCCACGGTCGGCACGGTCAGCCGTAAGGCGGTCCGGGAGATTGCGGAACGGAAGATGAGAGACCTGAATGCGGCGGACATCGAAGCCGCGATGAAGGTCATCGAAGGCACGGCCCGCGCGATGGGCATGAACGTGGCGGAATCATGAGGCGGCACAGCAAGCGATTCAGCTCGCTTGAGGAGAAGCTCGAGCACAGGCAGCTCCATCCGCTGTCCGAGGCGGTGCAGCTGGTCAAGCAGAACGCGACCGCCAAGTTCGACGAATCGGTCGACATCGCCATCAAGCTGGGGATCGATCCGAAGAAGACCGACCAGCTCGTTTCGGGTACGGTTTCTCTGCCTAACGGCACCGGCAAGCAGGTGAAGGTGCTGGTTTTCGCCAAGGGCGAGAAGCAGGATGAGGCGAAAGCGGCCGGGGCTGACTACACGGGTTTCGAGGATCTGGTCGAGAAGGTCCAGGGCGGCTGGTTCGATTTCGACGTCGCGGTAGCCACGCCGGACACGATGTCGGCGGTGGGCAGGCTGGGCAAGATGTTGGGCCCGCGCGGCCTGATGCCGTCGCCCAAGACCCAGACCGTGACGTTTGACGTGTTACCAACCGTGAAGAGCCTGAAGGCGGGCCGGATCAAGTACCGGACCGATAAGACCGGCAATATTCACGCGCTGGTGGGCAAGGCGTCGTTCGAGCCGGACAAGCTCACCGAGAACGTCCGCAGCTTCGTCGCCGAGGTCGTTCGGGCCAAGCCGGCGACGGCCAAGGGGCAGTTCGTGCGCAACATCGTGCTGTCGTCGACGATGGGCCCGGGCGTCAGAGTAGACGTTCGCGAGTTCCTCGAGACAGCCAGGAAGGAAGCTTAGTCATGCCCAAGCAGGTGAAGGTTGATGCGGTGGCCGGGCTGAAGGAGAGGATCGACAAGGCGTCGGCGCTCTACTTCATTGATTTCACGAAACTCGCCGCCAATGACTTCAATGCCCTGCGCCGGAAGCTGGGCGAGTCCAAGGTTACGGTGCGAGTGGTGAAGAACCGACTGGCGCTGCGGGCGCTGACCGAGAGCGGCGTCACGGCCAACATTGAGAAGCTGCTGACCGGGCCCACTTCGCTGGTCTTTGCCGGCGACGACCCGGTTGCGCCGGCTCGGACCATCCGCGAGCAGATGCGGAAGATGGTAGCCCTGAAGGTCAAGGGCGCGTACCTGGACCGGGTTATGTACCAGGCCGACCGCTTCGACTTCATCGCCGCGCTGCCGACCAAGAGCGAGCTGCGCGGTCAGGTGGTCGGAGTGCTCGAGGGACCGATCTGGGGGCTGGTGATGACCCTCGACGGGCTGCTGTCCGAGTTGGTGTGGGTGCTAGATGCGGTCAAGGACCGACCGGCGGACGCGACCACGACTCCCGAGGCACCGGCGGCCGAAGCGCCGGCCGCAGCGTGAGACAGAGTTGAGAATAGAATTGCTGCTTCATAACGACGGATCGATAGGAATGCCGCGGTTACTTGCGGCAGTTTAACAGCCCAGGAGGATTGATGGCGGAAACCAAAATCCAGCAGGTCATCGAGACAATCGAGGGCCTGACAGTTACCGAATTGGCAGAGCTGGTGAAGACCCTGAAGGACAAGTTCGGCGTGTCGGCTCCGGCGTTCATGGCAGCCGGGCCGATGCCGGCAGCCGGCGCCGCCGCCCCGGCGGAAGCGAAGGCAGAGGAGCAGACCGAGTTCACCGTGACGCTGGTGGCGGTCGGCGACAAGAAGATCCAGGTGCTCAAGGAACTGCGCGCGCTTACCCAGCTGGGGCTGAAGGAAGCCAAGGACATCATCGATAAGACCCCGAGCGTGGTCAAGGAGAACGTATCGAAGGAAGACGCCGCCAAGATCAAGGCGAAGCTGGAAGAGGTAGGCGCCAAGGTCGAGGTCAAGTAGAAGCGGCGAGTGACGAGAGTCGGCATCGCGGCTAGCAATTCGCAGTCAGTTTGTCCGGGTATCGGCCGATCACGGGGGAGGCTCGCAGAATGGAACAGCTAGACTTCTCTAGGAGCACCACTCACTTAGAGATCCCGAGCCTGCTTTCGCTGCAGCTCGATTCGTTCCGGGAGTTCGCCCAGTTCGACACCGAACCGGCGCGGCGCGAGCCGCGCGGGTTGCAGGGCGTGCTCAAGGAAACGTTCCCGATTGAGGACGCGCACAAGAACTTCCGGCTTGAGTACGTCGGCTACAATTTCGGCGAACCGAAGTACTCGCCGGACGAGGCCATGGCCAAGGGCGTCAACTACTCGATGCCCCTCAAGGTCGTGTTCCGGATGGTCAAGAAGGAGTTCACC
>CAZSUX010000397.1:0-2438 GCA_964610135.1 uncultured bacterium
GCCCGCGCAATCTCGTCGCGCAACCGCTTGACCTTGGCCATCAGCCGCCCCTGTTTCTCCTTCGCGGCCTTGTACTCATAGTTCTCGCTTAGGTCCCCATGCGCGCGCGCCCGGGCGATTTCGTCGGCAGTCTTGGGTATCTCAACTGCGGTGAGCTGGCGCAGCTCCTTCTTCGCCTTGTCCAGCCCGCGTACGGTCGTGTACACGACGTTGTCACCGGTGCCCTCATCGAGGTTCGGATACTTCTTCACAACCAACTGGCCGATCTCGTCGGCGATGTAGCCGTCGAGAATCCGCGCCCGGCCGACCCGGGCGAGCAACCGCCCGGCCTCGGCCTCGGCCATCTGCTCCAGCGCGGACTGCACCAACCGGTAGTCGGCGTGAATCAAGACGGCGCGAAACTTGCTCCAATGGGGCTTGTACCCGATCGATTCGAGCAGGTCCAGGACACGCGTGACTATGCCCTTCGGCTCGCCGACTCCCAGGCGCTCGAAATGCTCCACCAGCCAGAGAAATGCCTCGGGGTTCTGGCGATAATCAGTCACCGTCGCCTCAAGCAGAGCCTGCCATTGCCGGGGGTGCTTTGCGGCCAGTTCCTTCTCGATGATGGCCCGGGCGCGGCCGTCCTTTCCGACTGAGAAAACGGCCGCGTACAACTGGTGCCAGTCGTCCGGCCGTGCGCTGACCAGCGTTTCGAGGAAGCGCCTTCGCTCGGAGAAAGTCGCGAGCTTCGAGTACGCCCCCAGCACGCCGTCACGGTCCATGTGCGCCAACTCGTCGGCGTCAACCTCCTGACGGAGCCGTTTGACCACCCTGGCCGGCTTGCTTCCAGTCACCACGGCTGGCGTCTCTTCCCACTGGAATGTCTTGGCCGGCGCAGTCCTGGACACGACATGTGGGTCCTTACCCAGTTCGCGGCGTGCCTTGGTCCAGAAGCTGCCCCACGCCTCGCCTCCGACTACCTGCGCCATCGCTTCCTGCAGCTCCCTCACCGACATCGCTCTGCCCGTATCCCGTAGCAGGAGCACGACCGCCTGTCCGGGCCGGGAAGCAACTATGCCAAGCAACTTCTGCCGCTTCTGGTCGAGCAGGGCGTAGTAGCCGTCCGGCTTGCAGACTCTCAGGATCCGCTGCGCCGTAGCCAGGTCCCACATCAGTTCGGCCCCTCGGTCGAAGTCAACCGTGACCTTGTCCAACAGCAGATCAAGCTTCTTCACCCGCCCGGGACCGCGGTCGACATCGAGGACTCGAGTTCCGGGCAGAAAGGCAAGATACCGGTCAAGCTTGGGCAGGGACTCCCTCAGTGACTGCCCGTAGCCGACACCGGACTTGTGCAGCAGTTGCTCAATGTCAGGTACGTCTGTGTAGAGACGCTGCACGCATGTTGCGATGGTGCGGGCCAGGGTCGCGTCATCCGCAGACACCGCCGCCTGCCGACGCAGAATAGCCAACTCATCCGCGTATCTCTTCTGCTCGCGGAGCGAATCGGCCAGTAACATCAACATCAGCGCCATCGTCTCACGTGGGACCTGCCGGTCGGTCAGGTTGACTAGTTCCAGCAGTTGCTCATAGGGCACGTCGGCCTCGACTAGTTCCAGCCAGGTCGTCTCCATCTCACCGTACTGCTTCTGCCAGAATTGTGTGCGGAACTTCCGGGTCAGCTCTTCCATGCGGTGCGAGTAGCATAGAGCCCACCCCGGCCAAGTCAAGAACCGGCGGTCTGCAGTCAACCACGCTTGACTTCCGCGCGCGCAGCGCTAGATTCCTGATGAACCTGCGGTCCTGGCGACTGGTGCAGGACTGCATGTTTGCAGATCAGAATAAACCAAATAAGGAAGGTAAGCAGGCATGAAACGCGTACTGCTGACGGTCGTAGTCGCTGCCGTCATGCTGTCGGCGCTCAACTGCGCGACAGTATTGGTCACCGCGCCGCCCGGCTCGAACGTGAAGCTCCTCGAGGAGATATCACCGGCGCCATCGAGAATCGAGTATAAGAACTGGTACTTCTTGTTCGGGCTGGTCCCGATTACGGACAACAGCACGGCGGACGTCATCGCCAAGCACCAGTTTAAGGAAGTCCGTGTCAAGACCTACCAGGGCGTGTTGGACTTCGTAATCAGCTACGTCACCTCAGGGATCATCTGGACCAACACAGTCGCGATAGAAGGCAATCTTAAGTAGCTGACACTCCGACTTGTACGGAGCAGGGCTTTGCCCTGCTCCTCTTTTCTTACGCCCCTCGGAGAAAAACCGGCCCAGCCGCCGGCAGCAGGCCTTCAGTCGACTGCCGGTCCGGCCGTCAGTTGTTCGTACTTCATCCAGGCCGGGAACACACTGCCGGCCTTCCAACTGGCCGGGCAGAAATCAGTTAGTATGCCAGCAGTCGTGGGGGGTGGAAAAGTAACACGGCCGAAATTTAGTAGAAAAAAAAAAAAATT
>CAZSUX010000398.1:0-2433 GCA_964610135.1 uncultured bacterium
TCGGAATGCCTGAGCTACCACGACGGGACGTTTGACAACGCCATCTCCTGGGTTGCGGCGGGCAACGAGCTGGCGGTGCGGTTCTTCGCGCCGGTGACCCCGCTGGCGGTCAACAAGTGCGCGATCTGGCTGTCGAGTTTCTCGGGCAACGACTACGCCGCGGAGATCAGGCTGTACGGGAACGACGGTACGCCCTACGGCTATCCCGGGACTACGATGGGAACCTGGGTGGGCGATCTCAGCACCAACATCTGGACCAGCCTGTACTATAACGAAGTCTACTTCGACCCGGCGGTCTCGGTCACCTACGACACCTTCTTCGTCTCCTACTACCAGACGAGCGTCACGCCGAACTACCCCTACCTCGGTATGGACTATACCCCGCCGATTGAGACCCAGAACGACTGGGGTAAGTACGGCGGCACCTGGGGGCTTGCCCCGTGGGACGGCTACTGCGACCAAGGTATCGAGGCCTGCTACCAGGCTCCGCTGCTGGACGGCACGATAGCGGACATCCCCTTGCCGCCGGCGGCGATCGACTCCGGTGCGGCGGACATCTATCCGCAGATCGTGGTCAAGAACGTCGGTTTGAAGGCCCGCACCAACATCCCGGTTGAGTTCTACATCACGCCCGACGATCCGCTTGATCCCGACTACTTCGAGGCGGGCAACAGCGGGCCGGTTGACGTCGGCGAGGAAGTCGCAGTGGACTTCGTGGCCGCGTTCCCGCCGGAGCCGGGCACCTACACAATGACGGGCGTCTCGAAGATGCCTTACGACACCAAGACCGACAACGACACGCTGGATATGCCGCTGTGGGTGCGGTACCTCGACGTGAGGACCGAGATCGTGAGCCCGCGGATCCAAGAGGTCCCGGGTCTGGTTCCGGTCCGCATCAAGCTGATCAACAATGGCAACGTGCCGGCGATGGTGCCGCGGGTTGACGTGACGATACAGCCGGCCGGCTACGCTGACTGGCGCGAGAACATCGCGATCGGGGTCGGCGAAGAGCAGGTGATAACGCTGAATCCGTGGGTCTGCCCCGCGGGCGGCAACGAGACCTGCACGGCGTGGTTCACCTATCCCGAGGACATGAATCACGGCACTGTCAACGATGGGATCTGGAACGACACGGCGAGCCGTCCGATCCGGACCGGGATTCCGGGCTGGACCGAGATGACGCCGATGCCGGCGCCGCCTTCCGGCAAGTTCGTCAAAGACGGCGGCTGCATGGCCTACGATGTGGGGATGGACCTGATCTACGCATCCAAGGGCTACAAGACCGGTGACTTCTACAACTACAGCGTGGACGCCGGTACCTGGACCGAACTGACGAAGGTCCCGCTGGGCGCGGAAGGCAAGCCGCCCTACAAGGGCTCAGTGATTTGCTCGGACGGCAACGGCAAGCTCTACCTGACCAAGGGTAACAACACGGTCGGGTTCTGGGAGTACGATGCCGTGCTGAACACCTGGACCCAGAAGACCAACGTCCCGACCGGTGCGTCGGGCAAGAAGGTGAAGCAGGGTGCCGGGATTGCCTGGGCCACGTCGGCAAGGGTCGGGCATGAATGCGTGTACCTGCTCAAGGGCTACCGGAACGAGTTCTACCGGTACGACCCGGTGGCCAACGGAGGCAATGGAGAGTGGAGGACACTGCTGGATGCTCCGATCGGCAGCGCCAACCACGTGAAGTGGAACGACGGATCGTGGCTGGTAACTAATGCGGACGCCGGCAACATGCTGTATGCGTTCAAGTCGAAGTATCACGAGTTCTACCTCTACGACACGGACGCGGACACCTGGAGCCGTGCGCTGACCCCGATGCCGATACCCGGCACGGCGGGCAACAAGAAAGCCAAGACCGGCTCTTGTGCGGCGTGGTATGGCGAGAAGCTGTACGCGTTCAAGGGCGGGAACACGAACGAGTTCTGGCGTTACTTCCCGATGGGCGACTCCTGGCACAAGCAGGACGACATCCCGCTCTACGGTTACAGCGGCAGTCGGAAGAAGGTGAAGGCCGGCGCGGCCCTGGCCGGGCATCCTGGCACGGGCATCTACGCCTTCAAGGGCAACAAGTCACTCGAGTTCTGGCGTTACACGCCGTACGACGTAGTGGCTGGAGCCCAGCCTCGCCGCGACGGCATAACTGCCGGTGCAACGGAGATTGGAGCGCCGTCGTTTGCGATCGCTCCGAATCCTCTGGCCGGCGGGTTTGCGACGGTACGGTACAGTCTGCCGCGGGCGGGTCTGGCCACGCTGAACGTGTTTGACGTGACTGGCCGGACGGTGCTGACGCAGACGCTGGCGGCGGGACGGACCGGCACTGCGAGTCTGGACCTGCGGAAGCTCGAAGCGGGCGTATACCTGGTGAAGGTAACGACCGAGGGCTTCAGCACAACGCAGAAGCTGGTCGTCGAGCACTAGCAAGCTCTA
>CAZSUX010000399.1:0-2420 GCA_964610135.1 uncultured bacterium
TCCGTGCGCAGCCGGGCTACGTGCCCAGTGGCACGGCCCGGTTCATGGTCGTGAATACCAGTAGTTCCTACAACCCGGACGATGCCGACGGACCGAGCCGGTCGCCGCTCAGAGAGGTAGAGGTAAAGGCAAAGGTAGAGGCGCAGAATGGGGACATCGACAGCGTTTACGTGCTCAATCTACCTGAGTCACTCGCAGTTGGGCAGGCGGTGGAATGCACGCTGGCGCTGGTCATCCCGGTTGGCGAATCGCTCGACAGCTACCTCGGCACGGTGACCATCCGCGCATATGACACGGCCGGGTATCAGGTGCAGGACAGCTTCTTCCTGGTGGTGCGTGGTCCGGAGCCGCGGCAGAACCTCGACTCCTTGCGAGTGGCGCCGATACCGTTCAAGCCGCATCAAGTACCGGGGCACGATGCCATCCACTTCCAGGGGCTGACGTCCGGAGCGAGGGTCGTGGTCTACGACGCGTCAGGACAAACGGTCTGGAGCGCAACCGAGTCTGGTGACGGCCACCTCAAGTGGGATGCAAAGGTGGCCAGCGGCATCTATGTGTACCTGGTGGTCTCGGCTGACGGCAAGGCGAGCAAGGTCGGAAAACTGTCGGTCATTCGCTAGGCGAGCCCGGTTCCTCAGTTCGGACCTCGTTTCGTTGCCACGACCTAGGGCAGCGGTTCTTGTCATTGACAAGTGGTAGGCGGGGGCTAGAATTCGGTGCTGGCCTTCAGGTCAGCGGAAGGCTGACCCGAAGGCCAGCAGGGTGTCGCCCCCAACGCCGATTCAGCGAAGCTCACCGCGAGGCGCGACAGTGAGCAAGATCGTCCTTGACAACAGGGAGGTCTGATGATCGTCACAAGAACGCTGCTGGCATTAGGGATGGTGGCAGCAGTTGTGTTAGTCGGGTGCAAGCAACCGGTTGGCATGCCGAACCGAAACACACACGCTGCGTCTACCGTGGTGGATACCTGCTTCGTTGCCACAGATACGGCTCTTAGCGGTCACGTTGACTGGTACCAGACGGGCCTCATGAGCGAGTACTACACGCGGTCCATTCCGTTGATCAAGCGCGGCTACGTCGACAGTGCCGGTCTTCAGCATCCGCGCATGAACGGGTTCTGCACCTTTGAAGTTCCCTACTTCGATCCCGGCGGCAATATCCCCGAGTGTACGCTTCACTATTACCAAAGCGCACACAACGGCTCCGCAGACCTGCGAGTGAACCACGCGTCCTCAATCGAGTACTGGCCCGGCGTCACCGATGGAACCCTCTTCTGGGCCACATGGAACGATGAGCCGATCATCGCAACCGATGCTGCTCAGAGCAGAGATGGGTGGCACACGGTGCTCTTGACTGAAGAGGGTTGTGGGGCAGTGCTGGAGAGAGCGGGTAGCTTTTTGCTCACGGGCTGGACCTATCGTGGCAATGTCAGCGGCACATACGCTGATGTCATTGGTACCGGCGCAAATGCTCCTTTCATCGTGTTCGTCTACGATGCCAGCAAGTGACGGCAGGCAGACGCGGGCAGGGCGGCCGCTGCCGTAGCGGCCGCCCTGAGACACCGGCTTGCTTCCAACGACCATGTCACGTCATAGGACATGCGTTGACAGATCGAGGCTCTGGTCTAGCATTGCCAGAGGCCCCACGGTGCGGACAAGGATGACGATGCGGAGACAGCGCCCCGCCGTTGGGTTCGCAGCCACGCGGGTTCTCCCTCTAATCTACGGAGGCGATCTTGAGAACGATGCCGTTCATCTTATCTCTGGCGGTATTGGCCGGTACAGCGTCTGCTGCTGATTCTCTTCACGTCCGGATTGTTGGCCAGTACGACATGCCGGGCTGGGTGTTTGGCGTTGACGCGGTCGGGGACTTCGCGTATGTAGTCGACGCAGATGGCCTGCATGTCATCCGGGTCGCTGACCCGGCCAGTCCTTCTGAGATTGGGTTCTGCCACATAGACGGCAATGCATGTCGCGTCGTTGTCGTCGGAAGCCTCGCGTACGTGGCGGATGAACTTGACACCTTGCTCCGGATTGTATCGATTGTCGACCCGACGAACCCGGCCGAGGTGGGGCGCTGTCGCACGAGGGCTGGGCCCATCGCTCTGGCTGTCCGCAGTGACTTTGCGTTCGTGGCGGTAGCTTCAGGCATGGAGGTGTTCTCGGTCGCTGACCCGGTCCACCCGTTCTCGATAGGGTATTGCCACATGCCTGGTGGTATCTACACCTCTACTTATAACTTGGACTTGGGCGGAGACTACGCCTATGTCACGGACCGAGACGGCGGTCTGGTCGTCGTCTCTGTGGCAGACCCTGCGAACCCGGTGCGGGTTGGGTGCTACGCTCCCGGTGGTGTCATGGCGGTCGCTGTGCGCGATGGTTACGCCTACACCGGCGGATACGACAGTATGTTTCACGTGC
>CAZSUX010000400.1:0-2406 GCA_964610135.1 uncultured bacterium
ACCGTGGACCCAAGATTCTGTCAGTTCTCAAGCTCAATGTCGGGATTAGGGCCTCCGCCTCCGCTTGACTCTCCGCTTCCAGCCAATAGCATTGACGTTTATGGAAAGTGCCGACCTGACGCGGATTCGGAACATCGGCATTGCCGCGCACATCGATGCGGGCAAGACGACGACGACCGAACGCGTTCTCTACTACTCGGGCCGGATTCACCGGATGGGCGACATCGACGACGGCGACACCCAGATGGACTGGATGACCCAGGAGCGCGAACGCGGCATCACCATCACCGCCGCGGCCACGACGGTCCACTGGCTGGAGCACCGCATCAACATCATCGACACGCCCGGCCACGTCGACTTCACGGTCGAGGTCGAGCGTTCGCTCAAGGTCCTCGACGGCGCGGTCATCGTCTTCTGCGGGGTCGGCGGGGTCGAGCCCCAGTCCGAGACCGTCTGGCGCCAGGCCGACCGCTACCACGTCCCGCGCATTGCCTTTGTCAACAAGCTCGACCGCACCGGCTCGGACTTCTACCGCGCGGTCAAAATGATGCAGGAGAAGTTCGAGCAAACGCCGGTTCCGGTCCAGTTGCCGATCGGCGCCGAGGACAAATTCAATGGCGTGATCGACCTCGTTTCCGAGAAGGCATTCGCCTGGCACACCGACGACCTCGGCGTGACCTTCGACGAAATACCGATTCCCGAGGACCGCCGCACCGAAGTCGCCGACTACCGGCACCGGATGGTCGACACGCTGACCACATTCGACGAGCAGCTGCTCGAGAAGTACCTGGCCGGCGAGCCGATTGGCGAGGCCGACCTGAAGCCCGCCCTGCGCAAGGGCACCATCGCTCTCAAGATCGTACCGGTCTTCTGCGGCAGCGCGTTCAAGCACAAGGGTATCCAGAAGCTGCTCGACGGCATCGTCAACTACCTGCCGTCGCCGCTCGACGTCCCGCCCGCGCGCGGCACGAACCCGAAGTCAGGCAAGGAAGAAACCCGGCCGTCGGACGCCAAGGCGCCCTTCTCCGCGCTCACGTTCAAGCTCGCGTCCGACCCGCAGCGCGGGATGCTCGCCTACGTCCGTGTCTACTCGGGCAAGGTCGAACAGGGCGAGGTCGTGATGTCGGTGCCGGAGATGAAGCGCGTGCGCATCCCCAAGCTCGCCATCATGCACGCCAACCGGCAGCAGGAGGTCGAAGCGCTCTCTGCCGGTGAGATCGGCGTAGTCATCGGCCTCAAAGAGCCGCGCACCGGACAAACCCTGGCCAATCTTGCGCACCCGATTGCGTTCGAGCCGGTCAAGTACCCGGAACCGGTCGTGTTCCTAGCAATTGAGCCAAGGACCAAGGCCGACGAAGAACGCCTCCACGCGTCGCTCGATACGCTGGCGCTCGAAGACCCGACCTTCAAAGTCCGCACCGACGAGGAGACCGGCCAGCTCATCCTCTCCGGCATGGGCGAGCTACACCTGGAGATCCTGATTGACCGGCTGGCGAGGGACTACAAGGTCGCGATCCACTCGGGCAAACCGCAGGTCTCCTACCGCGAAACCGTCACCGCACGCGCCACCGCCGAGGGTCGGTTTATCCGGCAGAGCGGCGGCAAGGGCCACTACGCGGTCGTCAAGCTTACGCTCGAACCCTCGCCGGACGGCAATCTCGTCGTGGATGAACTCCAACCCGGAACCCTGCCGCGTGAGTTTGCCGCCGCGGTCAGACAGGCCATTCAGGACAGCTTCGAATCCGGCGTGCTAGCCGGGTACGCGGTGGTCAACGTCAAAGCCCGCATCCTCGACGGTTCGTGGCACGAACAGGACTCAGCCGACGTTGACTTCAAGGTCGCGGCGAGCCAGGCGTTCCGCGAAGCCTTCATGGCCGCCGGCCCGACGTTCCTCGAGCCGATAATGGAACTCGAAGTCGTGACCCCGGACCCGTATCTGGGCAGCGTGCTCGGCGACATCACCGCCCGCGATGGCAAGGTGCTGCACCTGGAGCCGGTCAAAGGCCACCAGATAATCAAGGCCGAACTCCCCTTGATCAAGACCTTCGGCTACGCCACAACGCTCCGCTCGCTCTCCCAGGGCCGCGCCTCGAACTCCATGCAGTTCTCGCACTTCAGCGCGGTCGACCAGGCAACCCGCGAGCGCCTCTACCCGCTCTTCGCGGGACACCCGCAGCGGTAGGCCGGGCTCAAGCACAAGCTCCAAGCCGTGCCAGAGTGACATCCGGGCACTGCCTGTGCGACCAACAACTGGAAACTCCAGCTGACCTGCAACAACATCGGCGAATCGCCATTGATGCGTTTTGTCGAATGGTTGGCGGGAATCGAGAACGCGCACTTCCTTCTGGCTGACCACCAGGAGGAAGTCGAAACGCTCTTCGAGATTATGCACCGAGTGCTTGTCCG
>CAZSUX010000401.1:0-719 GCA_964610135.1 uncultured bacterium
TAATCAACCGGCTCGACAACGCGGCCTGCGAGCGCTGCTACGCGCCGTGGCCCGATTTCGGCAAGGCGCTGCAGGAGCGGGGCCTGCCGCTCTATGCGCTTGAATCGAAGCGGCCGGTGTCCGAGTTTGACATCCTCGGCCTCTCGCTTCAGAGCGAGCTTTCCTACACCAATGTCCTCTACCTGCTCGACCTCTGTGGCATCCCCCTGCGGCGCACCGAGCGGAATGCGTCTCATCCACTGATCGTGGCGGGCGGGCCGTGCACGGTGAATCCGCTGCCCATGGCCGATTTCGTCGAT
Organism: uncultured bacterium; assembly: GCA_964610135.1. GTDB lineage: Bacteria > Hydrothermota > Tepidihabitantia > Tepidihabitantales > Tepidihabitantaceae > UBA2258. The sequence goes on from CAZSUX010000401.1 coordinate 300, forward strand.
GTCTTCGTCATCGGCGACGGCGAGGACCCGGTGCGCGAGATAACCGGCGTCGTCGCGGGCTGGGACGGCCGGGGGCGCGGCGAGTTGCTCTCGCAACTGAGCCGGCTTGAAGGTCTCTACGTGCCCGGCTACACGCTGGCCGGCGCAACTGTGCGCCGCCGCCTGATTGATGAGCTGAAGGAAGAGGACTTTCCCTTTCCGCCGCTCGTACCGATATGCGAAATCACTCATGACCGCCTGACCATCGAGATGGCGCGCGGCTGTACTCGCGGCTGTCGGTTCTGCCAAGCCGGGATGATGAACCGGCCGGTCCGGCTTCGCTCCCAGGAGTCAATCGTCCGGCTGGCCGAGCGCGGCATCCGGGCCTCGGGCTGGGAAGAAGTCTCGCTGCTTTCGCTTTCGGCCCTCGACTACCCGGAC
>CAZSUX010000401.1:729-2391 GCA_964610135.1 uncultured bacterium
GAAAGAACGCCGCGTCTCGATTTCCCTGCCTTCGACCCGGGGCGAGGATTTTTCGAGCGAGCTGGCTTTGAGCCTACAGGAGGTGAAGAAGGCCGGCCTGACCTTCGCACCGGAAACCGCTTCCGAGAAGCTGCGCGGGTTCGTGAACAAGAACATCTCGGAGCTGCGCATACTGGAATCGGTGCGCAACGCGCTCGATGCCGGCTGGAACGGCGTAAAGCTCTATTTCATGGTCGGGCTGCCCGGCGAGACCGACGCTGACGTCGACGGGATTGGCCGGTTCGTGACTGAGATCGGCCGGCTCTGCAAAGGACGGCCGGTGAGGTTCAACCTCAGCCCGTTCGTGCCCAAGCCGCATACGCCGCTGCAGTGGGCCGGTTTCGCGGACGTGGCTGAGACCCAGGCCAAGATCGACCGGGTCCGAAGTGCAATCAGCCGCCGGAACGTGAAGGCGAAGTGGGCGAACCCGGAGTGTTCGTACGTCGAGGCCCTGCTCGCGCGCGGGGACGAGAGGCTGGGGCCGGTCATCGAGAAAGTCTACCGCGAGGGCGGCGTGTTCCAGGAGTGGACCGAGTTCTTCCGCTTCCCACTCTGGGTTGATGGCTGCAGGGCACTCGGAATTGACCCGAAGGACTATCACCGGGAACGCGGGACCGAGGAGCATCTGCCCTGGGACTTCATCAACGTTGGGGTCAGCCGGGAATTCCTCATACGCGAATATGTGAAAGCAAAGGCCGGTGAGATGACGTCTGACTGCGCGTCGGGAACGTGCACGGATTGCGGAGCATGTCCGGGACTCAACCGAAGTCAGAAGGCAGAAACCAGAAGTCAGAAGGCAGACGTAACGGAGAAGACGGAACCCGACTACGGGCGGAGGCCGAGACCGCTGCAGAGCTTTCAGGAACTCCGCACGCGGTTCCGCATCAAGTACACGGTCGAGGAACCGTACCAGTTCGCCGCGCACCTCGACCGGGTCCGTGCGTTCTATCGCTCGCTCCGGCGCAGCGAGCTGCCGATTGCCTATACCAAAGGTTTTGCCCCGAAGCCGATGCTGTCGTTCGGCCCGCCGCTGCCGGTCGGGCTGGTATCAAGCGGCGAATACCTGGACGTGTTCACCGCCTACCACTACACCGGCAACATCGTGCGCGACCTGGGCACGTTCCTGCCCAAGGGGCTGCGCATCGCCGCGGCCCGGCCGATTTCCCGGGAAAACCCTTCGCTGGGCCGGATTGTCAACCTGGCCCGCTACGACGTAGCTTTGCCAAAAGCGTTCAGCGGCGACTTCGCCGCACTGGTTGAACGCGCAAGAGGCCTGACCGGAGTGAAGGACCTGCTGCCGGACGCGGGACATGACCGGCGCAGGGACATGACCGGATTGTCCGACAATTCGGATCGTGTCCCGAGCCAAGGCGCATCACATCCCAAGCCCCCGGCGACCGTTGTTCTGGACCTGGCAATTGAAGCCGGCATCAAGCTCTTTGACGCTCTGGCCGGGATATTTGAAATAAGTGATACTGAAGCCCGAAGCCTGTCGATACGGCGTCGGGACTGTCTGGTTGCGCACAATGGCCGCATCCGGACACCAATGGAAGATTAGTGGATTGCCGATTGCCGATTGCCGATTGCCGATTGCGCAAGGGCCCTCCATTCGACATTCGTCGG
>CAZSUX010000402.1:0-2019 GCA_964610135.1 uncultured bacterium
GGAGTTGCGGATGAACGACCTTGCGCGGTTCCTAGGGCTGTCCAAGGCCAACGCGTCGGCTCTGGTTGACCGGCTGGTGAAGAAGGGCCTGCTGGCCCGCGAGCACGGGGTAGAGGATCGCCGGGTCGTGTTCGTGCGGCTGACACCGAAGGGCCAGAAGGTCACGCGTGGCCTGGCAAAGGCGCAGCGCCAGGGGCTTGCCCAGATGATGCGCCGTGTCCCGGAGCAGAATCTCAAGGTCTTCATCGAGACCCTGGAGCAGATGGCAATGGGCATGTCCGAGCACCAGAAAGACCTGTTGCCGCCCTCCGCCTAGCCAAGCGCCGACTTCACCATCTCTCCGAGGCCTTCCGCTTTCTTGTTGACGTTGATAGTTAAGATAGTAGACTATCAACATAGCTGATAGTAATACCCCTGCAGAATTCGGGCGCTCCCGGCCGTTGAGCGTCGTCACCGGCGCGACCGGACACGTCGGGAACGTCCTGGTTCGGGAGCTGGTCAGGCGCGGGCAGAGGGTACGGGTGGTCGTTCCGCCCTTCGAGACGACCGAGGCGATTGCCGGCCTTGACGTGGAGGTCATCCGGGCTGATGTGCGGGACCTCGATTCGCTGATTGCCGCCTTTGCCGGCGCTGACCTTGTCTATCATCTTGCCGGCATCATCACTATTTCCGGGGGCCAGGCGCGGCTGCTGCACGAGGTGAACGTGATGGGAGCGCGGAACGCGGGGCAGGCCTGCCTGAAGGCGAAAGTGCGCCGGCTGGTCTATACCAGTTCGGTCCATGCACTTGAGGAACCGCCGCGTGGAGTGCCGGTTTGCGAGACAACTGAGTTCAGGCCCGAGGCGCTGGACGGCGACTACGCCCAATCCAAGGCCCGCGCGAGCATCGAGATCCTGAGATGCGTCGCGCAAGGGCTGGATGCGGTCATGGTGTTTCCTTCCGGCATCATCGGGCCGCACGACTTCCGTCTTTCGGAGATGGGACACTTGTTCGTGGACTTCGCCCGTGGCCGCTTGAAGGCGTACGTTGACGGTGCGTATGACTTCGTGGACGTGCGGGACGTGGTCGCGGGGCTGCTGCTTGCGGCCAGGAGTGGCCGCAGGGGCGAGGGCTACATCCTCTCCGGCGAGAGGATTTCCGTGAGGAGCCTGCTCTCGTTGCTCGAGCGGATTACCGGCGTGCAGGCAAGGGCGCGCAGGCTCCCGTTCTGGCTTGCCCGGCTGGCAGCCTGGTTCGCACCGGCGTACTATCGGCTACGGCGGGCCAAGCCCAGGTTCACCAGCTACTCGCTCCGGGTGCTGGCGTCGAACTGCCTTATGAGTCACGCCAAGGCTGCCCGAGAACTGGGATATGCGCCGCGCCCGTTGAGAGAATCGGTCCGAGACACGATTGAGTGGTTGGTCGCAGCCGGAAGGCTGCGGCTGAAGCCGTCGGGTGTCGCCGCTACTCCCGTACCATGAACCTGATTCTGTCGGTCATGCTCGCTCTCGGGACGGTGACCGTCGCGGGCCCGGACTCGGCCTGCGAGCGGGCTTCCTACTTCCTGTGTCACCGGCATCTGAACCAGACATGGTTCGATTCGGCACGGACAATCGTCGCTGGCGTCCGGCAGCGCGACCCGGCGAATGAGACCGGCCTCTGTCTCTGGGCGAGGATTCTACTGCAAATTGGCGATGAGGCACCGGGTCGGAGAGAGAAGCGGGGCTGGTACGCCAAGGCAAGAGCCGCGGCTGACACGTTGCGGCGCCTAGACCCGCAGAATCCGAACGGCCACATGTGGTGGGCAACCGCGCAAGGCAAGATCGGCCAGCTTGACGGCATAATCAGCTCTGCCGGCATGGTTGGTGGCCTGAAGCGGGCGTACCAGCGGGTGCTTGAGCTTGATTCCGGGTACGCGCTTGCCTGGTATGCGCTGGGGCGTCTCTACGCGGAGCTGCCCTCCCTGTTGGGCGGCAGCCTGAACCGGGCCGAGGAGTACCTTCGTCATATCAGCCACACCTCACCGTCCGCGGAGGAATC
>CAZSUX010000402.1:2029-2337 GCA_964610135.1 uncultured bacterium
GCGTCTGCAGCGCCCGGACGAGGCCCGTCGTGAGCTCCATGCGCTACTCGCGACCGGTCAGCCGACCAACCCGGCCGAGTTTGTGCTCGATGACCGACCGGCGGCGCTGGAGTTGCTTAAGTCCCTCGAGGTCGGGTGCACGCAGCGGTCTTTGCCCTGAAACAGCGACGCCATCCGAAGGCCGGACGGCGTCAGGTCAAAGAGAACTGGGGCATAGGGATTTGAACCCCAACCGGCTGGTCCAGAGCCAGCTGTCCTGCCAGTTAGACGATGCCCCAATGACTACGGGGCAAAGGATAGGCCGGGTT
>CAZSUX010000403.1:0-2330 GCA_964610135.1 uncultured bacterium
ACATCTGGCGCCGACCAACCTGCACATCCACTACCTGGCCGCGCTCTGCGCCGACCTGCTATCCGAGGAAGACACGCTCGACGACGTGTGCGCCCACGCGCTCGAAACCGACTCCCGGCATCCCTATACGGTTGCGTGCGAGGCGGTCCGCTATCTCTACCTCTCGAATTTCTCCCGGGCCGAGGACCTGTTCAACCAAGCGCTGAGGCTGTTGCCCGGTGAACTCGACATCCAGATCGGGCTCGGAATCCTGCACGAGTACTCGGGCGATGACGCGAAGGGAGCGGCCGCGTTCGAGCGGGCGCTCGAACTCGACCCGAACAATGTCCGCGCGCGGGTTTCGCTGGGCGTCGCCTACGCCATGAGCGGCGAATATCAGAGTGCGTTGGAGGAGTACGTGCGGGCCAAGGCGATTGACCCGAGCATCGAGAATCCGCACGAACGACTGGGTCGCGACTACTACCTGGACGGCATGATTGAAGAAGCGACCAGCGAGTTCGGCCGGGCGATGACCGAGGAGCCGGACGAGCCGGCTGCCTACTTCTACCAGATGGACTGCTTCAACCGGCTGGGGCGTATCGACGACGCTCTGGACCTCTACGGGACCATCAAACAGCGCTTCGGCAACGAGCCGGAGCTGACCAGCGGATTCTACGAGTATTTCCACATGCGGCACGAGGCCCGGGCCGCGCTCGAGACGCTGGCCAGCCGCAACCCGGACGACCCGGACCTGCGGGTGCGGCTCTCCAATCTGCACCGCGAGACCGGCGAGCTCGACCAGGCAATTGCCGCGGCTGAGGCCGCGAACAAGTTGGACCCGGAGAGCCCCGAGACGTTCGGGCTGCTGGGGTCGCTCTACTTCGAGCGCGCCGACTATCACCGGGCGATCGACGCCTGCCGCCGGGCGCTCCAGCTTAATCCTTACAACCAGTCAGCCTACGTAACGCTGGCCGACTCGTTGCTCTTCCTCGGCCGCAGCGAGGAAGCGCAGACCACGGTCGAGGAGATGGAGCGTAACCGCCAGGTAGCCTGGCGACGCTACCAGGATCGGTTCTCGGGCCAGGACCGCGCCGACGCCGGATTCTGACAAGACTTCGGTCAAGTCAGGAATCTAGGGAGAGATCTTTACAGACCGGGGAGAGGGTATATAATGTACTGACTGGTGAGGCGGGAGACGGTTAGTCAGGCGGCTAAGAGCATCTCAACCTCCGCTAGCTCACTAGGATGAAGCCATTCTATGAGGTAGTCAAATATAGGCCGCTTGAGTTCCACCCCGGCCGTCCCCGCCTCCTTTTTGTTTACCCGAAAGTAGAATCAGCGAAAATCAGCGCCGGCAGAGGCTTTGCGCCAGCCGGATGGCGGCAAGCATTGACCCGGGCGCCGCGACACCTTGTCCGGCGATGTCGAAGGCAACGCCGTGCAGGGGCGATGTACGGATGTGGCCCAGTCCCAGCGTGAGGTTCACGCCGCGGTCCCGGCCGAGCAGTTTGGCGGGAATCATCGCTTGGTCGTGGTACATGGCAACATAGCCGTCGAAGCGCGGAAGTGGTCTAGCGGTCAAGTGGTCTAGTGGTCTAGTGACGGAAATGGAGGCGACGGCTGCATCGGCAGGGACGGGGCCGACTGCATTGATGCCCGCCTTGCGGGCTCGGGCGATGCCGGCGGCGATACGTTCTTCCTCGCCGAGGCTGAATTCGGCGCCATGCGGGTTGAGCGCCATCACGCAGATTCGTGGTCGTTTCACGCCGGTGTCGCGCAGGAACTGGTTGAGCAACTCTGCCTTCTCAGCCACCGCGGCAGCCGTGATGTGCCGGCTGACGCGAGCCAGCGGCTCGTGGATGGTAACGAACACGACCTTGAACTTTGGAGCCCATGCGAGCATGGCGTGGTGGTTGCTGCCCAGCCGCTCGGCCAGGAACTCGGTCTGACCCGGCCAGCGGAAGCCGGCCATGCGCAGCGCCTCCTTTGATACCGGCGCAGTGACGAGCGCACTGATGTCAGCCTTCAACAACCGGTATGCGCCCATCTCCAGCGCCAGCAGCGCCGTGCTGCCACACAGCGCCTGCGGTTTGCCGTATTCGTAGCGGCCCGGGCTTTCCACGCTGTCGTCAACCAGGTTCAAGTCTACATGAGTGCGGAGGCGTTTCTGCTCGCGTTCGAACACGTCGCGCGGGCCGATGATCCGCGGTCGCAGCCGCGGCAGGCGTTCCAGCGCCTTGAGGATGATCTCCGGACCAATCCCGGCCGGGTCGCCCACAGTAATGCCGATTGGCGAGTGCCGAGTGTCGAATGAGGAACGCCGGTTCGGACCATTCGTCATTCGTACTTCG
>CAZSUX010000404.1:0-2325 GCA_964610135.1 uncultured bacterium
AAATCGCGGAACTGGCGGAGAAGTACGAGCACAAGCGCGACGGGATGATGCCCATCCTTGAGGCCATCCAGGAGAAGTACCGCTGCGTTTCCGATTTCGCCATGCAGGAGACCGCCCGCCAACTCGGAGTCTTTGCAGCCGAGGTCTACGGCGTCGTGTCGTTCTACTCGTTCCTCTCGGTCGAACCGCGGGGACGGTTTGCCATCCGACTCTGTCGTACGCTCTCCTGCGACTTCGCCGGCAAGAGAGAAGTGGCGCGCCAGCTCGAGAACGAGCTCGGCATCCGGTTCGGCCAGACCACTCCGGACGGTCTCTTCTCGCTCGAATACTGCAACTGCCTGGGGATGTGCGACCACGGGCCGGCCCTGCTCGTGAACAACGACGTGTACACCAAGGTCCATCCCGAGTTGGTGTCGGAGATCATCGAGAAATACCGGAGGACCTTCGGGCCGGCCTCCCAGCTTGAAGAGAGGGAGGCGTCTCATGCGTAGGACGCACTGTCCGACAGGGGCCGTCGAGGCCCAGTCAGAAGTCAGAAGTCGGAATGCAGAAGGCAGAGCGCCCGGGCATTTTGCATTCTGCACTCTGCATTTTGACCTGGCACCGGAGGTGCTCAATGACTAGTGTCGTTCACATCATGGAGCGCTACGAAGCCGGCTCCGGCCTCAAGAAGGCGCTTTCGATGGCGCGGACCGAAGTCATCCGGACCGTGCGCGAGTCGGGCATCCGCGGCCGCGGCGGCGCCGGGTTCCCGACCGCGGTGAAGTGGAACCTCTGCGCGGCGGCCCAGTCCCCGAAGAAGTTCATCATCTGCAACGCCGACGAGGGAGAGCCGGGTACGTTCAAGGACCGATTGCTCATCACCGAACGGCCCGAGGTGCTGCTCGATGGTATCACCATCGGCGGCTACGCCATCGGCGCGAAGCTGGGCGTCATCTACCTGCGGGCCGAGTACGCCTACATGCGGCCCGGGCTGGAGGCCGCTCTCGCGGCCCGGCGCCAGAACAAGCTGCTGGGCAAGAAAGTACTGGGCAAGGATTTCGAGTTCGATATCGAAATCCGCATGGGCGCCGGCGCCTACGTCTGCGGCGAAGAGACCGCGCTCATCGAGTCGCTCGAAGGCTCGCGCGGCGAGCCGCGCAATCGGCCACCCTATCCGGTGAACACCGGGCTGGTGGGAGTTCCGACCGCGGTTAACAACGTCGAGACGCTCATCGCCTGCGCGCACATCATGGTCAAAGGGCCGGAGTGGTTCAAGAAGCAGGGCACCGATGTCTCGACCGGCTCCAAGCTGCTCTCGGTCTCCGGCGACTGCGCCAGGCCGGGTGTGTACGAAGTCGGCTTCGGCACCACGATTAAGGATATCCTCAAGCTCGTCGAGGGCGAGGGGGCCAAGGCCGTGCAGGTCGGCGGCGCGTCGGGACGGACGGTCCCGGCGAAGCAGTTCGGCCGCAAGCTCGGCTTCGAGGACCTGGCGACCGGCGGCTCGATCATCGTCATCGGTCCGCAGCGGGACATGCTCGACGTGGCCGAGAACTTCCTCGACTTCTTCGTCGAGGAGTCCTGCGGCCAGTGCACCCCCTGCCGCGAGGGCAATCCGAAACTGCTGGAGGGCGTGCACTTGCTGAAGCAGGGCCGCTGTTCAATCAACTACCTGCGCGAGCTGCAGGGCCTCGGTCGGACGATGCAGGCCGCTTCCAAGTGCGGCCTGGGACAATCGAGCGCCAACGCGTTCCTCGACATCACCGAGCACTTCCGGTCGGAAATCCTGGGCCGCGTGCCCGCGACGAAGGAGTAGTCCACCATGCCAAGGACGAAGTCAGAAGCTAGAAGTCAGAAGTCAGAAGTCAAAACGGCGAAGCTGGCGGGCGAAAAGCAGGGCCGGGTCGCGCCGGGCGGCACCGCCCCGACCAGCGAGAAGCCGATGACCATCAGCGCCGGCAAGGCCGGCGACATCGGCGGCCTCGTGTCGGTGAAAATCGACGACCTCGACATCAAGGTGCCCTTCGGCACGACCATCCTCGAAGCGGCCAAGACGGTCGGAATCCGTATCCCGACGCTCTGCTACCACGAGGACCTGTGTCTGGCCGGGGTCTGCCGCATCTGCTCGGTCGAGGTGTCGAAGCAACGGACGCTCCAGACCGCCTGCACGTTCCCTATCACCGAACCGATTACCGTCAGCACCACCAGCCGGCGCGTTCGCCAGGCCCGCCGGCACATCCTCGACCTCCTGCTCTCCAAGCACTACGGCGAATGCTACTCCTGCTTCCGCAACAACAACTGCGAGCTGCAGTCGCTGGCCAAAGAGTATGGCGTTGATTTCTT
>CAZSUX010000405.1:0-2324 GCA_964610135.1 uncultured bacterium
ATGCCGCCATAGCCGAAGTCGCCCGTCTGGTGCAGAGTCCAGTTGCCGTGCCCGTCTCCGAACCACACCATCACGCCGTGCTCCTGGGTGTTGATGTACGGGCTCCCGTGGTCACCGATGCTGAGGATGTCGATATTCCCGTCGTTGTCGATGTCGGCGAACTCCAACTCGGTCCGGCCGCCGTCCAACGCCGGATTGCCCTGAAAGCCGCCGGAACACTCGACATAGTTGAGCTGGCCTGCGGCCAAGGTTGCCGCAAGCAAGGCCGCAGCAAACACTGGAACAGCTCGATTCACAATGACCTCCGTTTCAGGCTTCTACGCTGATGCCACCTCACGAACTCGCGTGATTGTAGGCTACCTGCCCCGCGTGTCAACTTGACTCCGGACGGTTGGCCGCTACGATGCACGGATGTCGCGCGGCTTCGGGTCGGTGTTGCGTATCCGGAACTTCAGCCTGCTGGTCGCGTCCGGCAGCCTGTCCCAACTCGGTGACCGGCTCACCCACATGCTGCTGATAACGGTGATCGCCGTGTCCCAGCCAGGCAAGCTGATGGCCTACTCGACCGGCTCGCTGGCTTTCGTCATCCCGACGATGCTCCTCGCTCCGATTGCCGGAGTGCTCGTTGACCGCTGGGACAAGCGCAAGGTGATCGGGTTCGCGCACCTCATCCAGTCTGGCCTGCTCTTCACTACCGCGTTCCTGATGATCGCGCTCAAGAGCTTCGCGCCGTTCTGGGTCGCGCTGTTCATCTTCTTCGCCCTGGACGTGTTCAACAACACGTCGGTGCCCGCGCTCCTTCCCCAGCTTGTGGCAAGGCGGAAGCTGCTCGTCGCCAACTCGGTCAGCCTGACTTTCTCCCGGGTCGCGACCGTGCTCGGGATGGTGGTCGGCGGATTCCTCATCAAGTGGGCAGGCTGGAAGTATGGCTTGTTCATCAACGCCTCGACCCACCTTACCGCGGGACTGCTTGCCCTGGCGATTGCCGGAACATTCATTGCGCATCGCGAGGTGATTGCTGATGGGGCACCGGCCTACGGCCGGAGCGGAAGCGTGCTGGGCCTCGTGTCTCGTGCGTTTAGACAGCTCTTCCACGACCTTGCCGAGGTCATCCGCGTCGTCGGCCGGGATCGGCTGGTGGCGTTCGTGATGGCCTCGGTGGTAGTGACGATGTTCGTCTCGTCGGTTTCCTACACCGTGCTGATTTACGTCGTTCAGCAGGTGCTGAGGCTCGGCACCGGCGGCGTCGGCCTGTTCGCCGGGGTCCTTGCGGTCGGCATGATAGCCGGCGCCGCCAGCATGAGCTACATCCGACAGCGAATCAACCAGCCGATGGTCGTGGTCGTAGTGATTCTGCTGTACGGCCTGCTCTTCCTGGCCAGCCCGTGGCTCATCACGGTATGGTTCATGACCGTGGTCGCGCTGGTTGCCGGCGTCGCCTTCTCCTGGCTGGGCGTGGTCCAGAGCACAATGTTGCAGGAAGAGGTGCCGAGGGAGATCCGTGGCCGGATATTCTCGACCCGCGAGTTCGTCACCAATGTCGCATTCCTCCTGACCACGCTCTTCATCGGCGCGCTCGGCGACCTGACGTCCTACAAGACCGTGCTGGTGGCAATCGGCGGCGTGCTGTGCACGCTGGCAGTGCTGGGGTGGGTATTCGTTCGGGCGATGCAGCGCCCGGCCAGCGCGACTTGCGATTGACGATCTGCGATTGACGACTACGGACGGCCGAATCGGAACTCGACAATCGTCATTCGGAAATGCTAAGCCCGGACGATGACGTTGTCGATGAGCCGAGTCTTGCCGAAGAAAACGGCCAATGCCACGAGCGTTTCACCCTCAATGACTCTGACCGACCTCAACTCGTCAGTGTCGACCATTTCCACGTAGTCAATCCGGCCGCCTGTCTCCCGGCGGATCAGCCGGCGCATCGCCGCTTTGACCTTGGTCGCGTTCCGCTCGCCCTGCCGGATCAGCCGCTTCGCGAGCAGGAGCGAACGGTGCAGAGCCGGCGCTTCGGCCCGCTGCTCCGGAGTCAGGTAGACATTGCGGGAGCTCATCGCCAGCCCGTCCGCTTCGCGAGCGGTCGGGAGGATGACGATGCGCGTCTGGAAACCGAGGTCGCGCGTCATCCGGCGGATAACGAACGCCTGCTGCGCATCCTTGGCCCCGAACACGGCAACGTTCGGCAGAACGATATTGAACAGCTTGGCCACGACCGTCGTCACGCCCCGGAAGTGACCGGGTCTTGACTTGCCGCAAAGACCTTCGCCCAGCCGCTCAACCTCGACGTACGAAGCAAACCCCTCCGGGTACATCTCCTC
>CAZSUX010000406.1:0-2304 GCA_964610135.1 uncultured bacterium
CAACGATACGCTGGGCAATCGGCAGCCCCAGCCCGGTCCCGCCCGGCTTGGTCGTGAAGAACGGCTCGAACACGCTCCTCAGCTTGTCCGGTTCAATTCCGGGCCCGTTGTCCTTCATGGTCACCCGCGTCTCACGGCCCGACTGCCTGATTGATGCTGCAACGCAGCCCTTGTTCCCGACTGCCTGAACCGCGTTCAATATCAGATTCAGAAACACCTGACGTAACTGGTTCGGGTCGGCGTCCACTTTGTGCTCGCCCTTCGGGTATGCCCGGTTGACGACAACCCCGGCCTGCGCAACAACGGGCGCCAGCAGCTCAAGGCATGAATCGAGCAGCGTGCTGAGCAGCACCGGTTCGCGCTTCAGCGGCGCGGGCCGCGCATAGTCCAGGAACTCGTTGACCACCCGGTTCAGTCGATCGACTTCATTCATGACGATGTGAGCCAGTTCGCCCTCCTTGCCGGACAGGCGATCGGTGAGTATCTGGGCCGAACTGCGGATCGCGGCCAGCGGGTTCTTCACCTCGTGCGCCATGCCCGCAGTCATCTCGCCGAGTGTCCTGAGCCGCTCGGCGCGGCGCAAGGACTCGTTCGCCTTCCGCTGCCGGTCGGAGAGGATGCCGGTCACCACGCCGACGACCAGGTAGAGCGGTATCTCGAACACTGCCTCGCTCGCCTGGCGCAGGAGCATCGCCCGCGTCATCAGCACGTGCGGCAGGAACAACAGCGAGACGAGAACGGAGGTAGCCAGCCCACCGGCCAGACCGTACCGGAACGCGGCGAGGATTATCGGCAGGTAGTACAGCCGGCGGAACAGATCGTGCCAGAACGGGTCGTGCGTCGGCGCCACATAGTGCCCGATGGTCAACACCGCGACCGCGGCCACCGTCGTCCAGAACTCGGGCTGCCGCCACAGAGGCCGGTTCACACCGACAAGTCTAGGCCGCCGGGTTCACCCGTCAAATCCGCGCAGCTTGCGCTCAGGGTCGGAAACCCCTAACATTTGGCCGCAGATGAGCGGCCACCATCACGACCACGGCCACGCCCGCCAAGGCCGCAGTCTCATAGTCTCAATCGCCCTGAACCTCGGGTTCGCAGTTGCCGAACTAGTCTTCGGCTTGATGGCCAACTCGCTGGCGCTGGTCGCGGACTCAATCCACGACGCCTCGGACGCGGTGGCGCTGGGTCTCTCCTACTTCGGGCTCAAGATGTCGGAGCGGGCGCCCAACCAACGCCGCACATTCGGTTACCGGAAGGTGCGCATCCTCACCGCCTTCATAAACGCAATCGTCCTGGCCGGGCTGACCATCTTCGTTGTGCGGGCAGCGGTCGTCCGCATTCTAAACCCCGAGCCGGTCAAGAGCCCGATACTGATTGTAGTGGCCGTTGCCGGTCTTCTGGTGAACGGCGCGGCAGTGCTGCTCTTGCGCCGCGACCAGCACAGCCTCAACATCCGCGCCGCCATGTGGCACCTGCTCGAGGATTTCTTCGGCTGGATTGCGATCCTCGTCGGCGGCATCATCATCAAACTCACCGGCTGGTACGTCGTTGACCCGATTCTCTCGCTCGCGGTAAGCGCCTTCGTCATCTGGGGAGCGTACTCGATCTTCAGGGAGTCAGCAAGCATTCTGATTGACTCGACCCCGCACGACGTCAGCTTCGACACTGTGCGCCGGTTCATCGTTGACTTCGCACCCGAGATTTCCGGCGTCCACGACCTCCACATCTGGACGCTGGGCGAAGGTGAGCGCGCCCTGATGGCGCACCTGGTGGTCAAAGACGCGGAAGTCAGCTCCTTCTACCCGATGCTCGCCAAGCTCGAATGCGCCCTGCGCGACAACTTCGGCCTGAACCACGTCACGCTCGAACTCGAGTGCGACGCCTGCAAATCCGGCGACAACGTCTGCCTCGAATAGCGGACGGCAGAACGACAGGCAATGGACAGAGCATCCGGACAAGCTGCTCTGTCTGCGATCGGGAGAGCAACGGTCAGAGCAAAGGAGAGAGTGACAAGGATGGCGGTTCGGACAGCAGTAGTCTGAGCGGTTTCGAGGGCAACTGACGGGGCAACGGGGAATGTAGCCGACCGCACTCCTGACCGGATGCCCCGTGGGACCACGGACGAGGGAATCCAGAGGGTGACTTCCCAGACCACGCCGCAAACGATGTACGAGATTGCCTTCCCGACGAAGGACTAGACGGCGGTCCAGACAACTTCGCAGACAACTCGGGGGGCGAGGGAGGGGACTTTGGGAGAGGCGACCTAGCGCCTCATTGTTCAAGAGGTTAGGCGAATTCCCGGCT
>CAZSUX010000407.1:0-2298 GCA_964610135.1 uncultured bacterium
TGTAGTGGAGCATGTACGACTTCCGCTCCTCCACTTCCAGCTCGACGTCGTCGATAACCTGCTCGTCCTGCCTGGTGCCGAGTGTGGTCGCGGCGAGCGACTGGGTCTGACCGCGAGTGAACAGGGCCGAACCGTGGGCCCGGGGCAGCACGCCGACCGCGCAGTCGATCTGCCTGACCTCGGTCTCCTTTCGGCCGTCGAGGCGCACGCCGGTCTCAAGCACCCGCCGCCGCATGTCCTCGCCGAACATCTCGTCCAGCACTTCCTTGATCATCTTGTCCGAATCCGGGAACTTCTCGGCCAACTCGGCAATCACCGCCCGCTGCATGCTCCTGCGGGTGTTGCCGCGGGAGAGCTTGTCCACGATGTCGTTCGCTGCCTTCACCCGGTCGGCCGCGACCTTGCGAATCTCGGCCTCGAGCTCGGGCGGCACGTTGGGCTTGTCGATGACCAGCTTCGGCTTGCCCACGAGCGCCCGCAGTTCGTTCTGCAGGTCGATCGTCTGCTTGATGACCGGCTGGGCCAGTTCCCAGCCCTTGTCGATATCCTCGGGCGACACCTCGCGGGCCTGCCCGGCGATGGTCATCACCTGTTCGCCGATGCCAACGTAGAGCATCCACATCTCGGCCTCGGGTTCCTTGGCCATCGGCGGGTTCAGGACGAACTCGCCGCCGATCTTGCCGACCCGGCACGCGCCAATCGGCCCCTGGAACGGGATGTCCGATATGTGCAGCGCCGCCGATGCCGCAACCAGGCCGAGGAACTCGCTTTCGTTCTCCAGGTCGGTCGAAAGCAGGTACTCGACTATCTGCGTGTCGGCGCGGAAGTTCGCCGGGAATAGCGGCCGGATGGGCCGGTCAATCAACCGGCAGGTGAGAGTTTCCTTGTCGCGGGGCTTACCCTCGCGCTTGAAGAACCCGCCCGGAATCTTGCCCGCGGCATAGGCCAGCACCCGGTAATCGACGATTAGCGGGAAATAGTCCAAGTACTTCTCGGGTGGCTCCTTGGCATAAACTGCGCTGGCGAGGATAACGGTATCGCCGTAGCGGGCGAGCAGGCCGCCGTCCGCCTGCCGGGCAACGCTTCCATGCTCGAACGATAGTGTGCGTCCGCACACTTCCTTTTCAACTCGGTTCATCTTGCTCATTTAGTTTTGTCCGGTGGTCAGTTGACCACTAGCCCCTCAGTTTGAGGTCGGCGACGATTTTCTCGTACCGGGGCTTGTGATGCTTGGCGAGATAGTTAAGATGGCGGCGCCGCTCGTTCACGAGCTTGATGAGCCCGCGGCGCGAGTGCTTGTCCTTCTTATGAATTTTCAGGTGGTCGGTCAACATCCCGATCCGTTCAGTGAGGATTGCGACCTGCACCTCCGGAGACCCGGTATCCTTCTCGTGGATTTTGAAGTCTCCGATTAGCTTGTCTTTGGTTTCTTTCGTCAAAGGCATTTCTTCGTTCCTCCAATGATTTGCGTCCAAACAATAGCCAATTCCATTGGCAAAGTCAAATTGCGCCCAGCCTGCCCGCCGCGTCGGCCAATCGACACCCGTAAGTCGCGAATCGAGTGCGCGGCGTCCTCGCCGGTGGAGTCAGACGACACAACCGCCAAGGTCCGGAGGAACTATCCCCAGATTCCGCAGACAAGAACGAAGACTGCCCCGCGCCGCTCGTTCTTACGGTGCCCTGGGCACGTCCGACGCAAGCGCTCAGTGGGACTGTCCCCACTTGGCGCCCGCTCGAACCATCCCCCTGCTTTCGCGCCGGTTCGTGTCCGCATTCCGCCCGAGACTGGAACCTCGCCGCAAAGCCGCGATTGCGTCCTTCAAAGTACCCGTCGTTGTTGGCCGCGAAGTGCCGGCCAAGGTATCGCTCACTGCGTAGTGAACTGCGTCTTCAACTGCGTCGGTAACCGAATCCTGCACTGAATCTCAACCTGAACCTCAACCTCAACCCGTCACTGAACCGAGCATTGCTCGCGACATCGGTCCTGAAGTTGAACCCGTCATCGTTTGCGTCATTGTTCGAGTCGATGTTCGAGTCAAAGCTCCGGTCATTGTAGGCTTCGTCGCGTCTCGCGCCGTATCGGCAAAGGCCACGGAGTAGGCAGTCTCCGGTCCGCTCCCCCCACGGCAGGATTGTGGAGCGGGCTGAACCTCACCGCTACATATGGTATATGTGTTACTGAACACACACGTCGGAAATCGCTCGTTGCATATCACCGGTATTAGAGGACCCTCACGCCCATGACGTAGCATCCGCCGGACGGGGACATGACCGAATTGTCCGACAATTCGGATCGTG
>CAZSUX010000408.1:0-2278 GCA_964610135.1 uncultured bacterium
CGGCCTTTCGAGACTTGCTTTGTCCTTTGTCCTTTGTACTTATGACTTGCCCGAAACGGGTCTTACGATACGCCAGTACGCCGAGGACCAGCAGTATCGCGCTAGCGGCGATAAGCATTGATTGGCTGGGGCAGGGACTCGGGTTCGAGGCTCAGGTTTAGGCTTTCGGCATCGGTATTGAACTTCACCGCCGGGCTCACCAAATCTGCCAGGCCGTCCCCATTGGTATCGGCCACGGCTATGACCTCGTATTCGCCCTTGCGCAGCCTGGTCGCGAACGAGCCGTCGGAGAGCATCGGAGCCAGCCCGGTCGTACGCACCGGGAGTGACTCGGTCCGGGGAGGCTGGAGAGAATCAGTGATGACGCGGACGGACGCGGACTCGGTGAAGAAGACCGCACCGGTCACCCCCTCCGTTTCTTCCCTCCCCCTTGAGAGGGAGGCAGGGGTGGGTGTGGTCATGCCCGGCCACACAGCTCTCCCCTTCACCGCTACCCCGTCGAAGATCGTATCGCTGGTGAAGTAGGTGAACGCCAGGCTCTTGTCCAGGTTGCCCTCGAGGTCAACTGCCCCGGGCTGGACCAGGAGGTAGACGACAGCCCCGCTCGGCAGCGATTCGATGCGAGTGAAGTTCAGGGTCTGCCAGTCGGTTGACCACGACCGCTTGAATCCAGTGTCATACGCGGCCGGGACGAACAGGTATCCGACCGCCTTGGACGTATCTATCGCCTCGCTGTAAGTCACCCTGACCTTCACTCCCCGCTTCTGGCGCGGGCTCCCGGGCGCGGGCTCGACGCGCGCGACCCGGGGCGCAATCGTGTCCTGAATCGACGAGCCGCGGAAGCGGGCCCGGAAGCGCGTCTTGTTGTCTGCCCGGTCCCAGACGATTCCGCGCACCTCGTAGAGCTTCACCTCCTGGATTGGGGTCCAGAGCTGCACCTCTTCGCTGTTGCGTCCCAGCGAGGCGCCGCGCAGGGCAATCGTCTCGCCCGCAGGCCCGGTGAGCAGGAAACTGTCCGGCTTCAGCTTGGAGCCGTTGATGTCCTCATCGAATATGAGCGTAACCTGGCTCCGGGTTCTGGTCTCGACCGCCTGCAGTCGCGGCGCCCACCGGTCCGGACTCGGCGGCAGCATCTTCTTGGCGCAACTGACCATCACCACTAGCGCCACCGCAAGAAACACAAGTCTGTACTTCTGCATTCTGACTTCTGCCTTCTGACTTCTGACTTCGGTCGATTGGGTCACTTGTCCTCCAGCGCTTTCTTGAGCCTGGCCACCGCGTGCGTATCCAGCCCCTTCTTGGCCGCCATCTCGACCAGCCGCTTGGACATCACTCGGTACATCGGCGGCAGCGTCGGCGCTCGTTTCTCCAGCGCCCGCAGATGCGCGGCCACGGTCAGAGCATCCCCGCGCTCGACCGGCCCGGTCAGACTCGCCTCGGCGCCCTGCTCCGCGATATTGTCGAGCACCGTCCGCGCCAAAGGCGCAAGCATCAACCCGGCCCGGCGGCGCGAAATATCCAACTCACCGGCAATCTCCTCGGCCCCGTCAAACAGGGCGCTGACGAAGTTCGATGCGAACACGCACATCGCATGGTACAGCGGCCGGTCCGACCCGCGCACTCGCACCCAGCCGCCGTGCAACTGCCTGACCAGGTGCCGACCGAACCTCAGCCCGGAAACCGAGCCGTCCGCGGCAAAGAACGTGCCCGGCAGGCTCCGAATCGCCTGTGAGTGGCTCGAAAACGACTGCACCGGATGCAGGGCAAGCGTGCCCAGCCCCTGCTCCTTTGCCCCTGCGAACACCTCGGGCCCGAACGCGCCCGAACAGTGAACGACGATAGTACCCGGAACCAGCCACCGACGCACCGACTCGAATGCCGGCTCGATGTGCGTATCCGGCACGGTCAGGAACAGCACCTCGCTTGCGGACGCGACATCGCGCGAGCTCAGCCGCTCGTACTTCTCCTTCATCAAACCGTAGACGACCCACGCCTGCTTCGGCTTCACGTCGGTCACTCCCGCAATCGCGTAGCCCAACCGGTGGCAGTGCCACGCCACCGCGCAGCCCGTCCGGCCCGCCCCGATGAAGCCAACGCGCTTGTGATTGACGATTGACGCACTGTCCGACAGGGGCCGTCGAGGCCAATGACGATTGGCGATTGATGCACTGCCCGACCCGATCGGCTTGCGATTGACGATTGAAGCCATCACGGCACGGGTCCGGCTGCCGGAACTCCGAACGCCCGACTTCGGTCTTCCGTCGTCGGTCTCCGGTCT
>CAZSUX010000409.1:0-2276 GCA_964610135.1 uncultured bacterium
GAGGCGACTGATGCGCAATCGCTGGCTGGTCGTAGTCGTGGTTGCCTCGTTGTGCCTGAACGTAGCGCTTGTCGGCACGTACGTTTTCCGCCGGGCCCGCGGTGTCCGGCCACACCGTTTTAACGCGCGCGGACTCACGTCTGACGTGCGTGAGCGGCTCAGGCATGCCCGCGAGGCGGCGATGCCCGAGTTCTCCGCGCTGGTCGACAGTGGCGAGTCGACCGATTCGCTCCTGTGGACCGAGATGCGCCGCGAAGCCCCGGACAGCGCTCGGGTCGAATCGCTCTGCCAGGAACTGGGTCAGATGCACGGCAGGATGAGGGCGAATGTGTTCCGGCAGATGCACCGGGAAATGCAGCTGATGCCGGCAGAAGCGCGGACAGAGTATTTGCAGCACATGATGAGAATGAGGCCCGGATTGCCGCTGGGCGGCCGCCACGTAAGCGGTGAGCGGGGGCGGGGAATGGACCGGCACATGCGCCGGGGCTCGCGGATGTCGGTACCGCGTGAAGGCGGGCCGTCCTCGGACGAACCGCCTCCGGGCCCGCCGCCGGAATCAGGAGATTGACCGCAAGATGAATAGCCAAGGAGAATCTAGATGAAGCACAGAACACTTGCAGCACTGATGATAGCAGTCGTCGCCGCTGGGTTCGCACTCGCGCAACCCGGTCCTGGAACAGCCACGCCGGCGCCGGCCGCCAAGGCGCAGGCCCCGATGGGTCACGGCATGCGGGGAATGCAGGGCCCGGCAATACCGGACATGACGCCCGAACAGATGGAGAAGATGGACGCCCTGCGCACGGCCCTCGTCAAAGAGGTGCTGCCGCTGCGCGCCGACCTGAAGGTCAAGGAAATCGAGCTCGACGCGCTCTGGCGCGCCGACGAACCCGATGCGAAGAAGATCATCGCCAAGGTCAAGGAAATCGGCGCCCTGCGCCAAAAGATGGAAATCACCCGCATCAACCATCGGTTCGGCATGCGCAAGCTGATGACGCCCGAGCAGCGCAAGGCGATGAAGAAGATGGGCATGGGGCGCGGCCTGCGCGGAAAGAAGCGCGGCAAGATGGGCGGCGGGCCGCAGGGACCGATGATGGGCCAGGGCGGTCAGCAGGGCTGCCAAGACTGCAACACGCACTAGCTCTGACTGGGGCTAGTGGTGAGGCGCGTTCCGCGCCCACGGTCGTAATGGCTCGGTAAACGCCGGGGCCTTTGGGCCCCGGCTCTCTGTTGCATAGGTCCTATACGTCGTATTCGTCATATTGGCCCTTTGCCTGTGCTTGGGCTTGCGCCTAAGCTTGTACCGGCGTAGACTCAGTTGTGGCTCAACCGATGAAGGCTTGGAGGCCGCTGCTCGCGCTCGTCCTCGCCGCGGCCTGTGCGTTCGGGACAGAGGCCAGGGTCAGGGTCCGCGTGCGCGACGGCGACACCGGACGGTGGCTCACCGGTGCAAAGGTCAAAGCCGGGGAACGTATCTTCTTCACCGGTAGGGACGGCGAGGTCGTCATGCCGGCAGTCGTCGGTCGGCGGCTGATTCTCGCGTTGTCGAGGGAGGGTTTCTTCACAACGACCGACACGGTATCCGTCACTACTGCGGATGCGCGGTTCGTGGTCAAGCTGTACGGCACGCAGCCTCGCACGGCAATCGGATTTGTGAAGGACGGCCTCACCGGCAAGAGGTTGGCGAACGCCTCGGTCAGGGTCAGAGGAGACGCGGCGACGGTAAGGACCGACTCGACTGGAATGTATCTGATTCCATTTCCGCCGGGTGACCGGGAACTTGTCGCCGCTCTACCGGGTTTCCGAGGGTTTCCTCGGCGCTTGTCGGTCACGGCCGGTGACACGTTGTCGGTTGACCTGCCTCTCTACGATACGTCACTCGCGGTCGGCGAGGTAGCCGGCAGGGTAGAGGTACAGGGCTTCGGCGCGGCCATCGGCGCGAGTGTTACGGTCGAGCGTACGCCGCTTGGCACCGCTTCTAACCGGAACGGCGACTACATAATCACCGGCGTGCCCGCCGGCCGGCACCGGCTCATCTTCACCTATGCGGGGTGCAAGAAAACGATGAGAGTCGTCAACGTCGAAGCGTGGAAGTCGCTGACCCAGAACGTCCAACTCGAGCGTCGCCCGCCTACGTCGGGATACTGACAGGCTATCCAGGGTTCGCTATCCCAAATAGCTCGCCGGTTCACATGCAAGGTGGCCCGGCGAACCGCGCTGCAAGTCCCCTTGGGGGCAATGTCGGGCGTGACCTTGAGGGTCATTGTCAGAATCGCGCT
>CAZSUX010000410.1:0-2264 GCA_964610135.1 uncultured bacterium
GCCAGCAGCTCTTTGGAGTCCTGAGCGAGTTTCTGAACGTCTTTCTCGGCCAGGTCCGGGCTGACGATCATTGCGAGTTCGTAGCTATTCAAACTTCCTCCTCTGGAAATTGACGAATGATGTTTGGCGGTTGATGGGTGACTCTGCTTTGCATCTTACCTGAATTTCACGAGCAGGACGTCGCCGTCCTGCACGACGTAGGTCTTGCCTTCGACTTTGACGTGGCCTTTGTCGCGGCAGATGTGGAAGTCGCCGCACGCGACCAGGTCCCGGTAGTTGACTACCTCGGCCTTGATGAAACCGTTGCCGATATCGGTGTGGATCAGGAACGCTGCTTCAACCGCGGTCGTGCCGGCCGGCGCGGCCCAGGCCCGGGACTCCGTGCCTTTGACCGTGTAGAATCGGATGAGGTGTAGTGCTTCGAAGCAGCGGGTGATGATGCCGGCCGGGCCTTCCGGCGCCAGGTTCAGTGAGCGGCGCAGTTCGACCCGGTCCGGTTCGGCGAAGTCGCTCATCCCGGTCTCGAGTGCCGCCGAGAAGAGCAGGCTGGTCCTGGCGGCAGTTGCCGGGAACTGCGATGGGTCGGCCGGCTCAGTATCCGAGCAGTTCACCGCATAGATGACCGGTTTGGTCAGGATGAGCCCGAGATCGCTTACCAAGCGACTCCGCTCCGCGTTGAGAATCGGCCGCTCGCCCCGGGCCAGCGCCGAGTGGAGATTCTCCAGGGCTTCGAGCAGGAGCTGCTGTTCCTGCGTCTTCGGTTCCTTGCGTACGTGTTCCAGCCGCTTCTCGACGATTGCCAGGTCGGCGATTGCCAGCTCGGCTTCGACGATCGCCGCATCGCGGTCCGGGTCTACGGTATCAAGCACATGCGGGATGTTGCCCGCGGAGAAGGCACGCACGAGATGGAGAATCATGTCGGCCTCGCGGATGTGGCCGAGGAACTTGTTGCCCAGCCCTTCGCCCGTGCTTGCTCCCTTCACGAGGCCGGCGATGTCCACGAACTCGATGTGCGCCGGCGTTGCTTTCTCGGGTTTGAGAATCCGGGCGATGCGGTTCAGCCGCTCGTCGGGGACGAGCACCACACCGACGTTCTGTTCGATGGTGGTAAACGGATAGAGGTCGACCTTGGCGTTGCCTGTGGTTAGCAGGTTGAAGAGCGAGGACTTGCCGACGTTGGGCAGGCCGACGATCCCGACCTTCATGCCTTGGTTTGCTCCTCAGTCCCGACCGCGGGCATCGGGTTGAAGCGGCTCATCGCCCGCTCCAGCCCCTGGGTGACGACGGCGATGCAGGCATCGGCGGCGCGAGCAAGGACTTCGGGCAGCAACGCCTCCTGTTCGGTCGGGAAGGATTCGAGCACGTAGTCGATGCCCTCGCTGCTCCGGGCGGGGGCGTCGATGCCGACACGCAGGCGCGGAAAGTCGCTCCGGCCAAGGTGCGCGATGATCGAGCCGAGGCCATTGTGCCCGCCGTCCGAGCCAGCCGGCCGCAGGCGCAGCCGGCCGAACGGAAGCGCCATGTCGTCGCAGACGACCAGCATGTCGTCGGGCCTGAGCGCGACCTGCTTCTCAACCACGATGCCCGATTCGTTCATGTACAAGAGCGGCTTGACCAGCACCAGTTCGTCGCCCGCGAACTGGCGGCGGGCGACTGACCGATCCGCGAACGTCCGGAACCTGAATCCGAGCCTTGCGGCGAGTGTGTCCACGACCATGAAGCCGGCGTTGTGCCGCGTGAGGGCATAGCGCGGGCCCGGGTTCCCGAGTCCGAAGATGGTCACCGGCCTACTTCTTCTCTCTCTTCTTCTCTTCTTTCTTCTCTTCCTTCTTCTCGCCCTTGGCTTCGGCCTTGCCCTTGCCCTTGCCCTTTCCTTCCTCGCCTTCGGCTTCTTCCTCGGTCGGTTTCTTCTCGGTGATTACTTCGGGTTCAGCCGGTCCGGCTTCTGCCGCTGCCGCAGCCTCGGCCGCGGTCGGCTCCTCGGTCAGCTTGCGCGGAGTGAGCACGGCGACGATCGGCGAGTCGAGGGGCAGCGTGTACTCGAGGTCGGTGCGGCCCAGGTCCGAGATGTGGATGCTGTGGCCGATCTTGAGATGGGTGACGTCGATTTCGAAGTGCTCGGGAATCGCGTCAATCGCGGCGCGGACCGGCACCGTCCTCAGGACGTGATCGAGCATGCCGCCCTGCTTGACGCCCTCGGCCGAGCCGCTGACGATGACCGGGACGTTCATCGTGATCTTCTCGCCGGGATGGACCTTCTGGAA
>CAZSUX010000411.1:0-2244 GCA_964610135.1 uncultured bacterium
GCAAGAGCTCGGAAACTGGGCGACCGAGGCCCACTTCGACTGGGACGATGGCGGCGCAGGCAGAGAGGACGGCCTGACCGAATCGTACGA
Source organism: uncultured bacterium (assembly GCA_964610135.1). GTDB lineage: Bacteria > Hydrothermota > Tepidihabitantia > Tepidihabitantales > Tepidihabitantaceae > UBA2258. Next base: position 91 of record CAZSUX010000411.1, read on the forward strand.
ACACACTTACACGGAGCCGGGCACGTACGCGGCGAGATGCTGCCTATCGAACAACTACTCGGGCTCTCCATTCGGCGACTTCCACCGCAAGTTCGGCAACTGGTCCGAGCCCTGCACGGTCAACATTGTCACCGACACGCTCATGCATCCGGATAGCGTGTATACCACGGTAGAGCTCGGCCACCGCGCGACCTGGTCCTGCGTCCTGCCCAACGGCAGCGCGGTCTACGTGACATGCAGCGACGACAGCTCGGTCTACGTGATCGACCCGGTCACAAATACGTGCACCGAGCGCATACGAGTCCAGGCCGACCCAACCTACTGCGTTGCGTCAGCCGCCGGCGACCGGGTATTCGTCGCGCACCTCGGCAGCAGTACCATCTCCGCAATCCGGACGTCGGACAACTCCGTGGCGGACACGATACTGCTGCCCGGAGCTCAGGACGGGATGGTTCTGGTGCCGGGCGACACGCTGCTGTACGTATCACACGCAGCCCGTAATGAGGTATCCGTTGTCCGACCGACGGATGATTCAGTCATAGCGACTATCGCCGTACGCGACAGCCCCGGCGCAATGGCCTGCACGCCGGACGGGCAATACGTCTGGGTCGCTGGCATGAGCGACCCCAGTCTGACAGTTATCAGCGCCCTCGACCGCCGCATCGACGGAACCTGCCGCGTGGAAGATCTGCCGACGGCCATGCTCTTCAGCCCGGGCGGAGAGACTGCGTTCGTCGCTTGCCGGGGCACAGGCAAGGTGCTGATGCTGCGCTGCTCGGACCTCAGTCAGATCGACTCGGTCGTGATCCCACGCATGTACCTTGAGAAACTGCGGCACCTGCTAATGCTGCCCACTGGCAGATGCTTATACGTCACCGGCAGTTGCTGCTACGTCATCCGCCGTAGCGACAACCGCACACTGCGAAGATTGAAGTTCGGCTTGCCCGGCATGCCCTCAGTGCTGCCTGACGGCAGCAGACTCTACGTTCCCGACGGGACAGCAGTGACCGTTCTCGGTCCTAGCCTGAGGTAGACCACACCCGATTCCGCCAACGGATTTGACACCCCCGCCCATCCGGAGGTATTCCAGATTGCAGATTGTCGATTGTAGATTGGCAGACGTGACGGCTCACAGCCAGCGACTCGAGCCCGAACGAGACTCCCAGTCGGGGCTGAGTGCGAGACAACCCGGAAACCAGAATAGAACCGCCAAGACGCCAAGCGGACGCAGAACATTCCCGTCCGGACCCATCTTTGTGTCTTGGTGTCCCTTCGGCTTCGCTCAGGGCAGGCTTGGTGGTTCAATGTCGGATTCGGGGAGACAGGGTCGTAATTGACCTGACTCGCGGACAGGCTAAAATCATGCTACTCAGAGTCCCGGTTGCTCGGCGCATCGGCGGCAAGCGGTGGTAAGCTACCCGGTCGAACCTTAAGGAAGGGAGATAGTAATGCAGAAGAGACAAAGCAGATCGCGCGGCCTCCTGATCCTGGCTGCGTGCGTGCTGGTCGCTGGACCCATGCTGGCGCAGCAGGCAAGCCCGGCCGCACCTGCCCCGGCAGAACCGATGGTGAGCAGTCACGTGGCCTTGTCCGCGCTGATCGCACTCGCCGAGTCTCATCTCACGGCTCGGGTCAGTACCCTCGAAGCCCTCGCCTTGACTGACGAGGCGAAGTCAACTCACTGGAAGCAGATTGGCCCATTGCTCGAAGGGTTGTCCTGGATTCAAGACGGTTCAGCGGCCGCCTGGTTCTTGCTTCCCGACGGCTCATACTACGTCACCACGGAGGGGCTGGCTTCCGGCAACCTGAAGGACCGGTCCTATTTCCCGGGAATCATGGCCGGCAGGACCTCGGTTGGAACGCTGGTGATAAGCAAGTCAACCGGGCGTGATGTCGTGGTTGTCGCAGTCCCCATCAAGGACACCAAGGGCACGGTCGTCGGGGCTCTCGGCGCCTCCATCTATCTGGACAACATGAGCGAGTGGCTGGCCGGAGCGCTGATGCTGCCCCCTGACTTCGTATTCTACGCCCTTGATCCGCAGGCCAACACGGCATTGCATATCAAGCCGGGACATGTCTTCCAGGACCCGGAGAATCTGGGCAGCCCGACCCTGGCCCAGGCCGTGAAGACGATGCTCGCACAGGACCATGGCA
>CAZSUX010000412.1:0-2242 GCA_964610135.1 uncultured bacterium
CGGCGCGATGACCAGTAGCACGCCGATGACGCTGAAAGCTGCAGCGCGGATGCGCAGCCTGTGGCTTGTGGCTTGCGGCTTGAACGCGAGTGCCAGCGGCAACAGCGGCGCGAACAGGAGCGTGTTGGCGCGAGTCAGCGCGGCCAGTCCGAGTGCGACTCCGCTCGCCATCGGCCACAGCACGTCTCCGGTTCGGGTCTTCTGGTTTGTAGCTTGCGGCTTGCGGCTTGCAGTTCGTAGGAACAGCCAAAGGAAAAGGGCAGTGAGGAAGACGGCGAGCGCGGTCTTCTCAATCTGGCTTTCGTAGAAGATGAAGGGTTTGTACAGTGCGGCCATCGCCGCGGCCATGATTCCGGCCCGCCGGTCGAAAAGACGCCGGGCGGTGTCGTAGACGAGGAGCAGGAAGACGAGTGCCAGCGCGAGCTGAACCACGTAGACCGCCCAGTAGCTGTGGCCGAACACCGAATAGATGAGAGCGAGGAAGTAGGGATAGAGCGGGTCCTGATAGAACGGACCGTTCACGGCTGCCTTCACCTGAGGGCCTTCGGTTCTGCCGATGATTGCCAAGGCCCACCGATCGTATGCCTGCCCGTCTATCACCGGATGTGTGAAGAGTGGAGAGTCCGAGAGGTCGATGAGATTGGCGACGCGCAGGCCGAGGCCGAGCGCAAGGACCGCGAGCAGAGGCCAGACTCGCGTCGGAGTCCCTCTGCCGCGTCGCGGGCGCGGTTTCACAGGCAGAAGTCTACGCCCTCGGGCGTCCTCTGTAAAGCCGGGCACGTCCGTGGGCCAGCCGGCAGCCAGGGTCGCGCATCTTTCAATGCTACTTCGGTCCCGACGCGAGATTCCATTGAGAGGTTGTGAAACGAAGTCGACACGCCCGCCACAACCGTGTCCAGGGAGTCCGTACTCGACGCGATGCGCAAGTTCGCGCAAATTCGCGCTTGACAGGCGGTGGTGGGGTAGTATTATAGAAAAGCCCAGAGTTACATCCGAACCGTTCCCAAACACGTCCTGTCTGTCAGGCGCGTGACACATAGGTGTCGCGCGGGCGACAGCCCAGGACAAAAAGGACCTCAAGGAGGCAAGATGAAGAGACCGTATGCGGCAGGAGCAGCGATTCTGCTGACACTCCTGCTGAGTACCGCCATCGCCGCCCAGGTTGAATGGGTCGACGTCGGCGGCAACGTAGACGAGACCGCGCAGCCGGCACTGCAAGCCCCGGCCGGCGCCGCTCTCGCATCACCGGTGGCCGTGCAGGCCACACTACCGGAACAAGGGTCGGCCGACGGCATGCCGCTCGACTACGTCTACATCATGCCCGGTACCACCGGCGGGAACTACTGGCCATGGTATCCTTCTTACTCCGGTTTCCGGGTGCAGATACTGTACATGGCCAGTGAAATCGGCCGCTCCGGGACCATCGTCCAGATGGCGCTGTTCCGGGACTACTACGCCTACTATGCGACATTCCCCAACGTGAGCTTCAAGCTGTGCCACACCAGCTTGACGGATCTCAACACCAACTACAACAGCAACTACGACGGGAACACGCCGACCTGGGTCTTCCACCAGAACAGCGGCTTCACCCGCGGCACGGGCGTAGTCGGCGGGTGGGACACAGTCGACTTCCAGACCAACTTCGACTACAACGGCACCGACAACCTGCTCGTCGAGGTCACCTGGATCGGCTCGGCCTCCGGCTCCGGTCTGCCTTCCTACTACTACAACACCTCAAACTACCGGCGCGTCTATGCGTCCAACATCTCCGACACGCTGATCGCCAGCGGCTCCCGTGACTACGAGATGTATCACACGCGCCTCGGGTTCATCAGCGCGAACAACGACGTCGGGGTGACGAAGATCATCTCCCCGGCAGAACCGTTCTACGCCTTCGGCGATTCCATCTGGCCGGTGGCCGAGGTCAAGAACCACGGCCTCAACGCCCAGACCAACGTGCCGGTCCGCTGCATCATGCGGGACAAGGCGACCGGTACCGAAGTCTACAACCAGGTCGTCAACGTCGACCTGGCGATGGGCCAGCTCGACACGGTGGTCTTCCCGGTTGGCTTCGCTTGCCCGGCGGCGGAGACGGTCTACGTCGACACGATGCGGACCGAGATGACCGGCGACGAGAAGCCGGAGAACGACGCGCTGGGCAACGAAGTCAAGGTCACGCAGTGGGGCTCGGAATGCCTGAGCTACCACGACGGGACGTTTGACAACGCCATCTCCTGGGTTG
>CAZSUX010000413.1:0-255 GCA_964610135.1 uncultured bacterium
CGCTCGACCACTTGACCACCGGGCCACTAGACCACTACTCGTTCAGCTTGACTTCTCTTGAATTCAGATGCACAATGCCGGGTGGCAAGATGCTTCCATTTCCCGTCCCGGTGCGGTCGGCCTGTACCGGACTCGGACGCTTGGGAGGATGGGCGCACACCGGCTCCCGCTGGCATCGGACGACCGCTGCGGTTCTTTGACAAACCCAAGAGTAGTAGTAGTCTCTGAGCGAAAAGATATTCATGACAACGACAG
>CAZSUX010000413.1:265-2242 GCA_964610135.1 uncultured bacterium
GCGTGCTTGATAACTTCAAGCGCCGCCTTTCTCGGCGACTGACGGTTCACAGCGTCTTGCTCTTCGGATCCCGCGCCCGGGGCGACGCGGACCCGGACTCGGACATGGACGTTCTCGTGGTGCTTGAGGGTGCGGTTGACGCTGAAGCCGAGGATTACGTTCGACTCTGCGCGTGGGAGGCCGGAGTTGAACCGGGAATAGTCGTAGTCCCGGTTACAGTGTCGCGTGCGGAATGGCAGGACGGCCCGCTGAGTTCCTCACTCCTCGCCCTTGCCGTGGAGAAAGAAGGCGTCGCGATATGAAGCCGGAGCATGTTGCGGAGTTGGTGAGGCATCGAATGGAACAGGCACGCGCCGCGCTGTCGGACGCCCGGTTTCTGCTTGACGGCCGGCGGACGCCCCAGGCCGTCATCAACCGAAGCTACTACGCGATGTTCTAAGCGGCGCTGGCGCTGCTCCAGACCATCGGCAAGACGCCGTCCAAGCATACGGGCGTCATCGGCGCCTATGACGCTGCGTTCATGCGCAACGGCATTTTCCCCAAAGAGTCTTCGATGGCGTTTCACGATGCCTTTAACGCTCGGCTCGTCTCCGACTATCAGCCGGTCAGAGACGCCACCCGCGATGCGGCTGCCTCCATTTTGGTAAAGGCCGAGGGGTTCGTTGCCGAGGTTGAAGCGTATCTGAATGCGCATCCTCCAGCCTGAGGCCGAAATTCGGCCGGTCGAGGCCGATGGTGTCGAGGTTCTGGGTAACGAGCAGGGTCGAGCAGCCCATCCGTGCCGCGGCCGGCGCCGCTTCGCAGCCGGCATGCCCGGCCCCGACCACAGTCACGTCATACGCTCGCTCGCGCTGCATCGGTGAGAGTGATTCTAGAAGCCCGAATGAGGGAGTCAAACGCCGACCGTGGAGTGTCTCTTGAGGACGGTTTGGCATCCTGCCCTCTGCTTTGACTTGGTTTCCCTGGCAGGGTATGATGTCTCAGGCAAGCTCATGATAGCACAGACGGATCGTGACACGATTACTGAAGTTGCGCGCGAGTATGGCGCGGCCAAGGTCGTGTTATTTGGCTCCTCAATCTCCGAGGGCCGCGAACCGCAGGACATCGACCTGGGAGTCAAGGGTATCAAACCGAAGCTCTTCTTCCGGTTCTATGGCGAGCTGATGATGCGTCTGTCCAAACCTGTGGACCTCGTTGACCTTGCTTACCGCTCCCGGTTCACGGAACTGGTCGAGCGCGATGGGGTCGTGCTCTATGGCTCAGCTTCGTGAACGAGTACTGGCCGAGAAGCAGGACGTCGACAATGACTATCCATCCGGCCTGATCTTCATGTGGATAACAGCCCAAGGGGGATGTCGGCTGCTGGGAGCGTGAGTGTCAGGGATTGATGAGCTATTCCATGCCGACACGCCGCTCGGATTCCGAGTGACGGTCACGGCCGAACGCTGGATGCTGATCACATCCTCGAAGCACCCTGTCATGAAGGGTCGGGAGCGACTCGTCGAGGAGGCGCTGAACAACCCGGATGCGATCCGCCGCAGCCGCAGCGACGAGGACGTACTGCTCTTCTACCGGGTCGAACGTCCCGGCCGCTGGATGTGTGCGGTGGTCAGACGTTCCGGAGAAGGAGCGTTCCTGATAACCGCATACCCTACGGATGCTGTGAAAGAAGGTGAGCAGATATGGGTCAAGTGAAAGTCTTCTACGACCGCGCTGGCAACACGCTGACAGTCTGGTTCGGCGATGGCCAGGATGAGCACGTGTGCGAGGAAACTGGCGACGAGGTCGTCCTGATGAAAGACCGGACCGGTCGGGTCATCGGCTTCGAGAAACTCAACTTCGTGGTGCCGAACACAGAACACCTGCACGTCGCCTTCGAGGCCGTGGGCGCGTAGCCGATCCGCGCCTCGGCCGGCGCCGCCTCGCAGCCGGCATGCCCGGCCCCGACCACAGTCACGTCATACGCTCGCTCGCGCT
>CAZSUX010000414.1:0-2238 GCA_964610135.1 uncultured bacterium
GCGCGGCGGATTCCCTTGAACCAAACAAGACACGCCTCATGCTCGGGAGGCCACCGTCCAATCAGATCGTCATGCCTACTCACTGACTCCGCAGATCCGTGGTGCGTCTTCCCGGGTCCCAGTCTAGCGTTCACACCCGATAGCGCCCAAAGGAGATCTGGGCCGTTGCTGTACACGAGGATTCTATCGCTGTCGGACAGCATCTGCCTGGCGTACGCGACTGTCTCGCTCTCCCGCCAGATGTCCGAGCTGAAGGAACCGGCGCCGTTTCTCATGCGACGGACGGTTGTCCGAGCGACGCTCGCGAGTGCAAAGCACAGCCACACAGCCAGAAGCACCGAAGGAACTCCGCCAACGAACGCAGCGGTGCGGCGCTGAGTCGGACCGAACAGGAGCGAGCCGACCTCCAGCAGTAGCAGAGTGACAGGGATGTAGACCGGAGAGAGGAGTCGGTCATCGATTTGGTCGAGCTCCGTGGCGCCAGATGTTACCAGCACTACTGTAATGTAGGACGCCAAGAGCAACACGACGGGAAGACGATCCACGAAGACAGCTCTCAGACTGCCAATCAGTCTCCTTGTCGGTGCCCCAGAGGACAGAACCCTGACGGTCAGCACAGCAAGCCATGCAAGAACGACCAACTCCGATACTAGGCCGAACGTATACCACGAGACCATCGTGCCGGCGGTAGCGACGGCGCTCGCCGCGACAGAGGACGCGGCCGCCCCCCTGACCCCTGTCAGCGTACCCGCCGTCTCGTAGTTGCGTACAAGCCAGAGCCCGAGGGGAGCAAGCGACAGCGTCACGAAGGCGACGGCGCGTGGCAACCGTGTCTTGAGTTTGGTGCCGGAAGCGAAGACGATTGCCACAAGCCCGACGGGAACAAGGGCGACGCCGACGTAACGGGTCAGGCATGCCAGCGCAGTTGACAGGGTCATGACTACAAGCGACCACATTCCGTGGCAGTTCCAGTAGCGCTGCGCGAAGACGAGGAAGATCAGTGTCAACGGGATGAAGAGGCACTCCGACCAGGCGGTTGCGTATACAAGAGAGAGCGGCACGGAGAACAGGACTGCACCGATACCGAGCAGACCGTAGGTAGCGTTCTGCCGGAACGCGGTTCGAAACAGATTAGCTGAGAGACAAATGACTAGGGCGAAGAGAACGGCGTTGACGACATGAGCGAATGTCGCGGGGTCGAGGCCGGTCACATACCCGACCAGTGCCAGCAGCAACGAGTACAGCGGAGGCCAAAGTACCATGGGTTCGCCAGTGTGGAAGACAAACCCCTTTCCCCTTGCGAGATTGCTCGCAACGTCAAGATAGGCCGACGAGAGTGAGGTGATCCCGGCTCCGTACTTGGCAGTCGAGACTAGCACAAGTCCAATCCCTGCCAGAGCAAGGAGGACGACCACTGCCATCCAGCGGCGACGCATGCCTTGAGTCACCGATCCGCTCGCGACCGGGCGTTCGGCGCCGATTTCATCGCCTCCCCGACGCACGGCCGGCCCGGATTTCATCGCGGGATTGTAGGCAGGCCGTCCCTGGATGTCAAATGCGCGGGTGTGCCCGCTCACGGCCCACGGCTGACGGCATTTCCCCTCACCTATGCCCTCTCCCGCAATGGGAGAGGGTCGGTCCGAGCCGTTGCGCCTACGGCGTCGGTGCTGCGGCATCGAAGACGTCGGTGCGGATTGCCGCGAGCACGGCCGGGTTCAGACCGCGGGCCGCCCACTTGTCGAGCAGGACCTGGGCCCCAAGCGCAAAGCTCTCACCGGATATGCCCTGCTGGCGCGAGAGCTTGTAGAGCTGCCGCGCATAGTTGAGGTAGGGCACATACATGATGGTGTGCACACCTGCCGCGTTGAGCGTCTGGCGTGCCTTCGTTTCCATCTCGCAGAGGCCTGCCACCGCCGCCTCGTAGTGCTTGAGCATATTCGGCCGCAGGTCATCGAGTATTGCCTTCACCTTGCCGGTATCGGTCTTTATCTGCCAGGCCATCAGTCGCTGATTCGGATCGGACATTTGTCCTCCTTCTAGGTTTGCGGTCATTCCGGGCCTGCCGCGCTGTGCGGCCCTGACCCTTCACATAGTTATGTATCCGCCGGAGCACGATTTGCCCAAGAATCTTCGCCCTCCGGTCCGGCCGTGCCGCGCGGGCGCGGGCCTTCACTATGTTATACTCACCAAAATGCCCGATTTGTTAGAGAATCTTCATCTCACTTGGGGTCTTTCCCG
>CAZSUX010000415.1:0-2216 GCA_964610135.1 uncultured bacterium
CCTGTGGCTACCCGCTACCTCGGTTTCTTGCCGGGCTCTGCCCTGCTGGGACGAATCACCAGGCGCTCGCCCGACCGCGTCGCCGTTCTGGTCATGCGGAAGCTCCACCCGACATCGTCCACTATGGCATCGTAGTTCCCGGTCAGGCGGCCGCCCTTCTTCGCCGGGCCCATCTTTGCCAGTTGCTTGAGCCGGGGAATCACCTTGTCCTCGATGCGCTCGGGAAACCCGTGTGTCAGCAGCACCCGCGGGCCCCTCAAGTACTTCACGGTCAGCCCGCCCCTGCCACGTTCGAGGTGAATCTCAGTCGCCTTCAAGACGACAGCCCTCAGGAGCGTCCATTTCACCATCACCGGGTGTTTCAGCGTTTCCTTCCATGGCTTCGAACCGGCGAACCGAACCACCAGGCGCTCGCCGGACTTTGTCCTGGTGTGGAAGAGCGGCATGTCCCACACGCGGTCGTCCACGCCCGCGCGGTACCCGCCGGTCTGGCCCTTGTACTTCTTGGGCAGGCCCCGGGCTCCCATCTTCACAAGCAGGGGAATCACCTTGTCCTGGTAGCGCTTGTAGGGGCCCATGGTCTTGAGCACCTCGGCCCCCTTGCGGAACTCGACGGTCAGCCCGTCCTTGCCGCGTTCGTAGTGCATCTCACTTGCTTTCATGCGTACGGCACGGAGTATCGACCTGTTTACCCACTGCAGCAGATTGTAGTCGCTGGGCAAAGACCAGCGTTCGGCCCTGGCGGGCGGCTTTCCGCCGGCGTTCTGGGTCGGTTCCTTCTGTCTCATCGCAACCTCCTTTGGCGGACTTGCCTGACTCTGACAGGAATTCTAGACCTCGCGGGCGGGGATGTCAAATCGGCGGGCCGGTCAGCGCAACTTGCCCCAACGGAGGAAGACCACGCCGCCACAGAATGGCAGCGTGAGATTGAGGTTCCCGAACACGCCGGCACCGATCCCGACGTAGGCACAAGGGAGGACGGCGAAGCTCGCCTCAAGCGGAATGCCAACGGTCCGGACTCTCCTGTCGCTCAATTGCCCCGACACGTAGCTCAACCCGACCGATGCCGATGCGTTCGTGTACCTGTCCGTTGTGCTCAATCCGTAGAGGAATCCGCAATCGCCCATTGCCACGCCGAGGAATGGAAACCCCGTTCCGGCAAGTCGGGCCGTGAACAGGCGATGCCCGGTCTGAAAGGCCGCGCTTATCTCTCCAGCACCTAGAAGCATACCAAAGCCCGAGCCGTAGGTTGCCCAGACTCGCACGGGATTCCTGTGGGTCGGACCGGGCGGTTCCTCGTGCGCGAAGACGACCGTCACGGCCGCAAGGACGGTCAGCGGAATACCGGTCCTCATCGCGGACATGTTACGACTCGCGGGCGGGGATGTCAAGGCGGCGGGCGGAATTGGCGTGCGCCTGCGAGTTCTACTTGACCAGCAAGACCTTGAGCCGGAGATCTGTGGCTGCGGCTCTCACGAAATAGACTCCCGGCTTGGGGTGGTATACCTGCCTGCCCATTGCGTCGAACGCAGCCATGCCCTGCGGCAGGCTCCTGGCGACCGACGCTGCCAGCTTGCGGCTCGGTGCCTGCGGCTTTGGGCCCTCATCCGTCAAACCGGCGTTGCCGAGCGTATCGGCTTTGATGAGATAGACATCATCATTCCCTGCACCGAATGAGCCTGTATACCCGGCGACTACGTAGCCGCCGTCAGCAGTCTGCCGGACGGAGTTGCTTCTGTCACGGTTTGACCCGCCATAGGTCTTTGTCCAGAGCGTATCGCCCTGAGCATTGGTCTTGACGAGATAGACGTCCCAGTCCCCTGCACCGAACGATGCGGTACCACCGGCGATGATGTAGCCGCCGTCCGAAGTCTGCTGGACCGAGCAGCCTTCATCGTGACTTGTTCCGCCGTGGGCTTTGGTCCAGACCGTGGAGCCCGAGGCGCCGACTTTGATCAGATAGAGATTGCTGTAGATCGGCGTGCCCGGACCGAAGCTATGGGTGTAGCCTGCGATGATGTAGCCTCCATCAGCGGCCTGCTGGATCGAGAGACCGCGATCATAGCTCGACCCGCCATAGGTTCTGGTCCAGAGCGTATCGCCGTGAGCATCGGTCTTGACGAGATAGACGTCCTCATTCCCCGCACCGAACGACGTAGTATAGCCGGCGATGATGTAGCCGCCATCAGACGTCACCTGGACGGCGTTGCCAACAT
>CAZSUX010000416.1:0-2203 GCA_964610135.1 uncultured bacterium
TGGCCCGGTGCGGAAGAAGGCGCTCATCCAGCACTTCGGGTCGCTCGACAAGGTCAGACTGGCGAACGTCGAGGATATTGCGAAGGTGAGGGGCTTCGGTCCATCGCTGGCGGAGACGGTTCACCGCCAGCTTCACGCCTGACCGGCACGCGCATTGACCGGCGTCCGCGCGGTGGTATAATCCCGCGACCCTAAAGGGAGGCACTGATGTCGAGATCGTCCTTCTTCCTTGGTTCGTTGCGCGGTGGCCCGCTGCTTATGCTCGGACTTCTGTTCGCCGCGGGCTGCATGCACAACCGCCCCGACGCGCCGGCCATCCCGGTCGGGCCGAGTTCGGTCGAGTTGGACTCGGCGTACACCTACAGGACCTTCACGTCCTTTCCAAGGGAGTACGGTCTGGTATGGGTCAGGTTCGACTGGGGCGATGGCGATACATCTCAGTGGTGCGGGCACGACGAGACCGTGGCATGCTCGCACTCATGGAGAGAGGGTGGGGTCTTCGCGGTGCGCGCGCAGGCTCGCGACCAGCGAACCGAGTTCTCGGAGTGGTCAGCACCGTGCAGCTTGACTGCCATCGTGCCACCCTATCCCTACCGTCTTGTCGATTCGGTGGCCGTCATCGACGCACCTTTGTACGATGTCCTGGTACTTCCCGGCGGCGACTACGTGTACGTCACGAACGACTATTCAGGCGCGCTGTCGGTTGTGCGGATATCGGACCTGCAACTGGTCGCCCAGATTCCATTCAACGGAGGCTGGTCGTCTTCTGGACAAGTGGTGTGCTCGCCTGACGGGCAGTACGTCTACGCGACGTGCTTTCGTGATGACTGGGTGGCCGTTGTCCGAACTGAAGACCAAGTCGTGGTAGACAGCCTGATGGTGGATGGCGAGGTGCTCAGCGTTGCGATCGCCCCAGACGGGAAGCGGCTCTATGCGGCTGTTGATGCTGATTCCGGCTTCATCGTTGTGGTCCGAGTGCCCGACAACGTAATCGAGGACACGATCTTCACGCCTGGCGTCTCCAATTACATCACGTCGATGAAGGTCGCGCCCGACGGTTCCTGCCTCTACGCAATGAACCTCGAAGAGGGCTGCGTCTGTGCCATGAGGTTGTCGGACAACACCATCGAATGGCAGGTCCGTGCCTGGGGACCAGAAGCGCCGGGCGGGGTTGTCCTGCATCCGACCGGTGATCCTCTCTATGCGCTCAAGCGCGAGTGCGTCTTGGTGCTCGCGTCTGCTACAGGTGCTGTAGTCGACTCCGTGTTGCTCTCGACTTACTGGAGTTCGGAAATCTTGCCGGATGGGTCGTTTCTCTACGTCACATGCGGCGTCGGCGAGGACAGCGGAGCAGTGGCAGTGGTGCGTACATCCGACAACAAAGTGGTCCGCGTCATCGCGATGCCTGACGAGGTCCTCGACGTGGCACCGACGCCGGACGGCCAGCGTCTGTACGTGGCTGGCGGCAACGGCAAGTTGTACGTCCTCGGCCGCTAGGACGACGCGGCCCGAAGAGCCGAGTCAGTCCCTCAGCTTCTTCAGGATGTGACGGGCGAGGGGCTCCGCAATCTCGCGGTGCCTGGGCACCGGCTGGCAGACCCGAGTTCGGGGATTCTGGAACCAATCGTGTCGCGCGCCGTGGCGAATCCGCAAGCAGCCCATTTTCGTGATTTCACGAACCAGGTCGGTTCGTTTCACGAGACCCGGAGTTCGGCCAGCTTCCTCACGCCGGGGACGTGTCCCTGCGTGATGTCGCTGTGGATGTCCTTGAGGTTTTTCTGCAACTCGGTCAACGACTCGCCCTGGGTCATGTAGTCGGGATACTCAGCAAGATATCCGAGCCATGCGTCGGCTTCCTGCCAGTAGACGTACTTGACGGTGCGTCCGCCCCGGGTCCTCCGCGGGTCGGCGCGTCTGGCTGGCGCAGCTTTCCGGGTCACTCTGGTACTCATAGATTGCCTCAAAGCCAGTATAGCATCGCTCAAGCCCAGGTCAAGGACACTGACCCAGCCCGCGATGACGAAGTTGCTCCATCTGGCTCTATGACCACGACTTAGGCCTTGCCAGTTCTTGGTCATTCGCTGGACATTGGGGGGATTGGGGTTTGGTCATTACAGCCTCGTCATTATCCTGACGACGCCGTTGTCTCCGTCGACCTGAACCATCTGACCGGTCTTGATGAGTTTGGTGGCCGGGCCGACGT
>CAZSUX010000417.1:0-2192 GCA_964610135.1 uncultured bacterium
GGCCGATCCTTTCCTGAGGGCCCGAAGGATCGGGCAGCAGCAGGTGCTCATGGACTCGCTACGACAGGTACCGCCCCGACTGCGGGCTCGCTGGCTGAACACACGTGGGCTCGTCGTTCCGGGCACGAACGCTTCTCAGCCATTCGTTGCCGAATCAACCGGCCTTCGTCTGGTCGGCAAGTACGGCCGAGGACCGTCTGTCGAAGTCACGGGCCGTGATTCACTCGTGTTCCTCTCGCTGGGCAGTGAGGTCGCAATCATCAACTTCGCGGACACTGCCGATCCACGCGTGCTATCTGAGGTGCAAGCAATGGGGCTCGTTGCACAGGCGGCGGTCAGTGATTCCCTCCTATACATCGGCTGCAATAGCGGGCAAACGGGCATCGAGATATGGAACGTGTCCAATCCGGTTGCCCCGGTATTTCGCAGTCGTGTATCGACGCTGCTCTCTGATTTCTGCGTCAGAGATACTCTGCTTTACCTGACTCAATCTCTTTCCGGGCCGAACGACACCTTCAAGGTCTACAGCATCGCCAGCCCCGCGAATGTCTACCTGCTTGGTAGCTGCCGGGATTCCGGCGATGCCGTTACGGTAACCAACAACGCCGCGTTTCTGGCTGACCGTTGGGGGCTGTACTCGATTGACGTATCCGACCCGAGGAATCCACACCAAGTCGGCACTTACCCCGGCATGCCGATTTCGGTTGAGGCACGCGGCAACATCTGCTGTGTGACGTTTGGTAACCCGAACGACCCGGAGTGGCTTGAGTTTGACGTGCTCGATGTGAGGAACCCTGCCTCGATGCAACGCCTCGGCTACCTCTCGGATGCTGGCGGCAGTGATATGATGCTCGACGGGGCGCTGGTGTTCCTGTCCGGTTATTTTCAAGGCAGCCACGAGTTCCAGATCGTCTCCCTCACAGACAGCACTCATCCCGTCGCGATCGGTCAATGCGCGACACCAGGGATGAACTTCGGCGTCTGGGGCAACTCAGCGCGTGGGCTCGCTACGGTCGCGGATAGAACCGAAGGACTGGCTGTCATTGATGTCCATAGCTTGAGCGCTCCAACTTACGACACTGCGCTAATGGTGGCCGGTGTCGCTCAGAATGTCTCTCTTGACCGTGGCTTCTGCTATGTGGCCAGTCTTGACGCCGGAATGAAGATACTGGACGTCACAGACCCCTCGCTGCCGACAGAGGTGGGCGCGCTCGACTCTGTCTCTACAGGCTTGGCCACGTTTTCAGCGGTGGCAAGAGACAGCTTCGCATACGTATGCTGGTGGCCGCAGCCCTACCTGCGGGTGGCGAATGTCGCGGACCCGACCAACCCGCGAATCGTAGCTGGCGAATCGGTGTTCGCCTTCCCGCAGGACATGGTGCTCCAGGACAGCTTTCTCTACGTCGCGGAAGACTACAAGTTTCAGATCGTCAACGTCGCCCGGCCGCGCGCGCCTTTTGTCGTCGGCACGTGCGCGCTGCCGGACTATTCGTACGAGATGGAAGTAAGGGATACGCTGGCATTCGTAGCCACCGGCGTTTCCGGCCTGCAGATTGTCAACGTTGCGCGGCCAGACAGCCCGGCAGTCGTCGGTGAACCGACTCTGCCCAATGGAGCCTGCGGCGTCGCGGTGATAGATACGTTCGCCTACGTCGTATCCGGTAACCTCTACATCGTCAGCGTTGCTGAGCCAACTTCCCCGTATCTGATCGATAGCATGGTCCTGCCCACGTTTGGATGGTCTGTGACGGCCCGCGACTCATTGCTCTTTGTCGGTAGCAATGGCTATGTCTATGGCCACCCTGGCAATGATATCCGCCTCTTCGATATCGGGAGCCCTGCCGGACCGGAGCTCGTCGGCTCACTCAGGGCGCCCGACATGGTCAGACGGCTAGCCTGGGTCGAACCTCATTTGTATGCCGCGTGCAACGATGCTGGCGTCGTAGTGGCAGAAACGACCGCAGCCGGCGTGCAAGAATCAGCGACAGTAGTGCGGCCGCGGCGTGAGTTGCACGTGGTGCCTAACCCCACTGGCGAGTTGGTCCGCGTCCAACTCGGTGAGCCTCGGGGCATCGACAGACGACTGTGCCTTTACGATGCGTGCGGCAGACGAGTGTTGGTCAGGCAAATCGGGAAGGAGGTTACATCGACTGAACTAAAGCTGACTGGGTTGAGTCCGGGGCTGTATTTCG
>CAZSUX010000418.1:0-2174 GCA_964610135.1 uncultured bacterium
GGGGGCTTCGGAGTTGTCGCGGGCTACTCTTGTTCCACCGGCTCGGTCGGCTGAGCTTCTTCGGGTATGGGCTCAACCACGAAGTCGGATTCTTTCATCACGATTTCGATGTTTGCCTTGGCCCGCAGGTCTTCGAGCAACTGGTCGTTCAGCGCCTTTTCCTGTTCGCGGCGGAGCCGGGTTTCGATTTTCCCGCTGACTTCGCTGAACGGGCGCGTGAACGCGGCTTTTCTCTCGTCCAGCATCACGAAGGCATACGACGAGTCGTTGAGTCTGATGACGGGTGAGATGCCGCCTTTGGACAAGTTGAACGCGGCTCGCACCAGCTTCTCGTCATGCGCCTTGTCGTCCCGGGCAAGCCAGTAGAGGTCGCCGCCGGTCCAGCGGTTAGAGGAAGTAGAGAAGCGCTTGGCGATGTCTTGGAACGTCGCCTTCTGGGCGGTGTCTTTCTTAGTTACCTTCACGAGCATGGTGCCGGCCGTGGTCGTAAGCGGCGCGGCTGTCTGCCCCGCGTCCAGTTTGAAGAGCCCGGCGACGAAGTCGGCGGGCAGGGACTGGTCGAGTGCGACGTAGACGCCGAGTTTCACCGAATCCCCGGCAACGGCGGCGGTGGATTCGGGCCTGGCCGGTTTGCCAAGGAGCGAGTCAAGCTGGGCTATCCGTTCGACTCTGACGAGTTCGGGCTGGTACAGTCTGTGCTGCCGGGCGAGGTCGTTGAACCCGAAGGTGTACGCACCCGGGTTGACAAACGGGCCGGTCAGCTCCGATTTCCGAGAGAGGTCGGGCGCGCTCTTGTTGCCGACGCCGACCATCGGTCTGCCCGGCAGCAGGGCCGGCGAGCCGGCCAGGGTGTAGTCGTCGAGCAGGGAGTCGGTGTTGACGGTGTCGGCCGAGAACGCCGCTTCGATATTCGGCATCGGCTCCGGGAGCAGCAGGGCACGACCCTGAATCATGATCGGTAGCCGGCCGTTCTTGACCCACTTCCGCAGTTCCTCGGCCCGGGTCAGGCTCGCGGCGGTGATTTCGCGGGCGTGGACCTTGGTCGGCTCTTTGTATTCGGCGATGGTCGCCTTGTACTCGGCCTTGAGCTGGGCCGTGTCGAGGGCGACCTTGTCCACGGTCATCTGGCGCCGGTAGGTGTCGACCAGCATGCCGGCCCGGCGGGTCAGAAGCTGGTCGACGACTTTGTTGACGAGCCACAGCTTCTGGGCCTCGGCTTCCTTCATCAGCAGCTTCTCAAGGACGAGGTTGTCGAGGATGCGACGCTTGCCTTCAGGTGTGTCAAACTGGGCCCGGTAGAATGCCGGGATCGCGTTGAGCCGCGCCGCCAGAGCGGCCGTATCGATGACCATGCCGTTGACCACCGCCAGCGTGTCCTTGCCCTGGTCGATCGCGGTGGTGTCGATCGTAACCGTCGCCTTCTCCTTCAGGCCAGCGACGACGTCCTCGTAGAGCTTGCTCGAATTCTGCTGCTTCATCTCGGCCGCGAGCGCGTTGCGTACGTCGGCGAACGTGCGGACTACCTTCGGTTTCTTTTCGGTGACCTTGATGATGGCGAAGCCGTCATCCATGGCAATCGGCCGGCTGATGCTGCCGACCTTCAGTTTGAACGCGGCTTGCTCAATCGGTTTGGGCTGGGCCCCGCGGGCGACCAGGCCCAGGTCACCGCCCTTTTCTTTGTCCGGGGCGGTTGAAACCTGCTTCGCGACGCTGTCCCACTTCTCTGTGGTGTCGGCGAGGAGTCCGGCCCGCACCTTCTCGGCTTCTTCCTTGGTCGCCACCCTGATCTGGTACAGGTGGACCTTCTCCGGCGTCGTGTACTTGGTTGCCAGGTCCTTCTTGTAGGCGGCCTTCAGCGCCTTCTCGCTCGGCTCGGACTTGGCGTTGACCGTGCGTTCGTACCATTGCTGGAACATCGCGCGGTTGCGCTGTTCGCCGAGATTGAAGACGAACGTCGAGTCACGGTCAATCCCGGCGGCAAGCGCGGCCGAGTAGAGCAGCCGGTTGTCAATCATCGTATCGAGCAACTCCTGCTTCTTCTCGTACTTTTCGTAGGCGTTCGGGTTCCGGCTGATGCGGTCGTCGAGTTCGATTCGGGTCAGGGGATAGGAGTCCACGTAGGCGACCCGGTCCTGGTAGTTCTTCCGGAAGCAGCGTTCGATGGCGTCGAGCGC
>CAZSUX010000419.1:0-2174 GCA_964610135.1 uncultured bacterium
CAGGAAGGCATCCTGCTGGGCCTTGTTGAACCGGTGGATCTCGTCCACGAAGAGGATGGTGCGGCGGCTGTGCATGGTTCGTTCAAACTCAGCCCGCCTCGTGATTTCCCGTACCTCCGCCACGGAAGACGTCACGGCGGAGAGTTGGATAAAAATGGCTTTGGTGTAATGGGCAATGGCAAGTGCGAGCGTGGTCTTGCCTGAGCCAGGCGGGCCCCAGAGAATCATCGAGTGGAGTTCGCCCTTCTCAATCATCCGTCGCAGCGGCCTCTCCTTGCCGAGCAGGTGGTCCTGCCCGACGATATCGTCGAGCGTTGCCGGGCGCATCCGGTCGGCTAGGGGAGAAGCGGTTTCGGGGGACGAAGGACGAGGGACGAAGGACGAGTCGGACGGCGTTGGGCTTGGCGTCTTGCGTCTGGCCACGGCTTCATTATATGCAGGCTGGCGCAAAAGAGAAGCCTGGGCGAGTCAGACGGGCTGGAGGCTGGTGAGGGTCATTGCGGGGGGCGGGCGAGATCAGACGCTAGATGTCAGAAGTGCGGACGGCCGGTGGGCAGCGGCTGCGGGTCAGTCGGCGCTTTGAGGGCCGCGGAAATCGCGCGCGCCGTGCACGAAGGCGACGACTTGAACCGTTGCTGCCGTCACCCGGTACATCAAGCGATATCTTCCCACGAGGAGCTCGCGCACTGCCGGGTCGTTGAGTTCAGGGACAATGCGACCGCGTTCGGCGAAGGTCGCAAGCGATCGCGCAGCATCACGGACTTCACGAACGAAGGTGGCTGCATAGTGAGGCGAGTCTTGGGCAATGTAGTCTGCCACTTGCTCCAAGTCGTGCCACGCGGGTTCGGACCAGACTACTGTTCGAGCCACCGGGCCATTCGACGTTCGACTTCGTCCTGCGCAAGCACGCGGCCCTCGTCAGCAGCTTTGAGTCCGCGGTCCACCTTCTGGCAGACGTAGATATGGTACTGGATGTCCTCCAGCGATGCGTCGTCCGGTACGCGGTCAAGCAGTTGACGGACTTCGTCCTTGGCCGTGCTCATCCCGTCCTCCGGGCACTGGCGCGGTTCATTTTCATTGTGTTTCCATTCTACCGCGGTGCCCTTGGGTGTCAAACGGCGGAAAGCTCCAGTGGCACAGGAATCAGGGGCAAGGGGTCAGGGCGAAGTCGGAAGCCAGGCGCGCTCAGCGCGAGTTTCCAGCGACCAGTAGCTGAGAAATTCCTCCACTTCGGTCGGAACGGCTGGGCCGAACTCTGGGGATCCTGTCGTCCTTGGCGGTTGTCTTGTCGGGGCGGCGGTTCAGGTCGGCCGGAGACTGGTGAGGATTGCCACGGCAGTCTGTTTGTCGATGGGCTCGTTGGCGTCACCGCAGCGGGGCGAGAGGACGCAGGCCGGGCAACCTTTCTCGCAGCCGCATTGGTTGACCATGTCACGCGTGACGCGAGCGAGCCGGTCGAATTCGGAGTAGAGCTTCTCGGAAATCCCGATGCCGTGTTCATATCCGTCGTAGATGAGAATCGTCGGCAGCCTCGTGTCCGGGAAGTAGGGGTAGCTGCCGCCGCCGATGTCGAGCGGGTCGCACATCGCCACGAGCGGCGCCAGCGCAATCAGCGCGTGCTCGGCGGCGTGGAGCCCGCCGGTGAAGTCATGGCCCTGTTCCTGCAACTTGGCCGCGGACTCGCCGCCGAACTGGAGCCAGATGCCGACCGTCGGGAACTTGACCGGAGGGAGGCTGAGCGGGTGAGTAGCGAGCAGTTGGTCGTACTTCTTCACCCGATACCCGGTGTAGTTCGCGGTGACTTCGAGGCGGCCGAGGCTGAGCGTGATGCCGGGGTTCAGGTGGCGCTGTTGCTGCGTCTCGAGCAGGCGCATCTCTTCGCGGGTAATGACCTGGGTGTGGAAGTCGACGTCTTTGCGCTCGACTTCGGCCCGCTGCTGTTCGAGGTCGAGGGTCTTCACCAGGTAGGTTTCGCCCTGGTGGAGCAGGACTGCGCCGGGATAGGCTTCGCGGAATGCGCGGGTCTTGTCCATTGTCTCGATGACCCGGCCGTCCGCGACAATCTCGACCGCGCTCTCTTCGATAGCCTCGAGCGCGACCTCCTCCTGGGGACGGGTCCGGCCCGCATAGATCCAGCCGACCGGCGTAGGGCGCAGGATGAGCTCCTTCTCCAA
>CAZSUX010000420.1:0-2169 GCA_964610135.1 uncultured bacterium
ACCGGCGCCGCCTATCCTCAGCAGATACTCGGCCAGCTCGTCACCGAGAAGGTCCGCAGCATCGGCGCGCAACTCGTCAACTCCGAAGGCAACCAGTTCATCTTCCCGCTTGAGACCCGCGACGTGGTCGCTTCTGCCATCATCCGCGAGTGCCAGGGCGGCAAATGCGTCACCACCTCGACCGAGGTCCAGGGCGTCTGGCTTGACACGCCGATGATTGAAACCCGACGCGGGGGCGGGACGGTCAAGAGCGAGCTTCCGGCGATGGTCCGCCAGTTCGGCCGTCACGGCATCGACATCACCAAGGAACCGATGCTCGTCTACCCCACGCTCCACTACCAGAACGGCGGCGTGGAAATCACGGCCGACTGCGCGACCAACGTGCCCGGTCTGCTCGTGGCCGGCGAAGCGTCGGGCGGTGTACACGGTCGCAACCGATTGATGGGTAATTCCTTACTGGATGTAGTGGTATTCGGCCGCAGGGCCGGTACGGCCGCGGCGAAACTGGCCAAGGAACGCACCGGCGACCTGCAACTCGGACTCGCGCACCTCGAGCACTGGCGGCAAGAGATGAAAGCCAAGGGGCTCGGCTCCGACGTCAAGTCTCCCCTCCTCCTCCCCGACTACACCCGGAAATCCTGATGTCCGTCACTAGATCACTAGACCACTTGACCACTGGATCACTCTCCTAGCATGGACTTCACCTTCAGCGAAGACGCCGACATGGTCCGCCAGACCGCGCACGAGTTCGTCCGGCGCGACCTGCTGCCGCAGGAACCGAAGTTCCTCAACTCCAAAGACCCGGCCGAGCGGGCCGCGATTGTCGAAGCCGCGACCGGCAGCCTGAAAGAGATGGGCCTGTACAGCGCGGGCGTGCCGGAAACGTTCGGCGGCGGCGGACTCGGCGTGATTGAAACCTGCCTTGTTGCCGACGAACTCGGCCAGACCATCATACCGGTCGAATGGGGTGAGCTAACGCCTATCCTGTACGAGTGCTCGGACGCCCAGAAGCCAACCTACCTGGCTCCGGTGGTCGAAGGCTCAAAGACCTGCGCGGTGGCTTTCAACGAGCCCGTGCCCTTCGGTGACCCGACCAAGATGGCCACGACCGCCAGGGACACCTCGGATGGCTATGTGCTGAGCGGCGCCAAAGTCCTGCCCAACCCCAAGGCCGACTTCTATCTCGTCTTCGCCTCAGGAATAGGTCCTACAGGTCCTATCGGTCCTATCTGTCTGATTCTGGATTCCGGCGCCCCCGGCGCCACTCTCTCCGGCAACCTACTCACCCTCGCCAACTGCGTCGCTCCTGCCGACCATGTGCTTGGCACTCCGGGCAAGGCCCTGGGCCTTGGCCGCAAGTGGTTCCCGCTCACCCGCATCATCCGCGCCGCGGCAGTGCTCGGCACCTGCGACCGGCTGCTCGAGGTCAGCGCCCAGTACGCCCACGACTGGACCTCGATGGGAGCGCACATCTCTGAGCGCAAGGCCATCCAGCAGACGCTCGGCGACATGGCCGGCGACATCGAAGCCCTGCGCTGGCTGGTCTACCACACCGCCTGGCTGGCAAGGGGACTGTCCCAGGCGATTTCCGAAGGAAATCCCGGGACTGTCCCCAGAGTCGACTATGCCTCGATGCTGGTGAAGCTCCAGGCCCACAAAGTCCTGACCGATACGGTCAACCGTTCGGTGCGCATCCACGGCGGCACCATTCCACCTATCCTCGACTGGCTGCAGAAGAACGCCGCCTCGTCCGATGCCGCCGACAGCCTCCGCTTCGCGGTCGCCCGCGAAACCATCTCCCGCCTCCAGCCTTAGCCCGGTCCGCCACTTGCTCGCCAATAGTGTCACCCCGACGCCGATGGAGGGGTCTCGCCTGGATCACCACTGCAGATGATGCAGACGGCGCAGAGGTGAGAACCGCCAAGGACGCCAAGATCGCCAAGGCCGGAAAGGGACTATCCGCAGATTACGCAGATGACACAGATTCCCTGGGCGGGGACATGACCGCACTGTCGGACAGGGGCATGGGCGGCCAAACGTCTAGTGTTTCGGGTCGTATCCCCGGCCCGCCTGGGCGTGCCGGCAGCCCCGGTGCCACCCTTGTCCGCCCTCCCCGCTCTGCTGCCGCCAAGCAGCCTGTCCTGCCTGCCGACTGAACTCTCAGTCCGT
>CAZSUX010000421.1:0-2150 GCA_964610135.1 uncultured bacterium
GGAGTGGCTCGCGCTGTTCTCTCCGAACACATCAGGCAGGGTCTCCGGAAGGCGACTCGGAGTGTTCTCCCGGTGTCCACCAGAACAGCCTTCATCGCAGGCATCCGGGCACGTCCCCATCAGGCTTTACTGCCGGCTGCCTGCCAAGCCGAGGCGGGACCGGCAGAATGAGCAAGCGTGACCGTGACACGGAACGCATGGCACTGGACGCTGCGGGCAAAGGTCCACCAGTGATTCTGAGGCGAGGTGCGACTTGATGGCCCGGAGTTCTGCCTGAGACCCGCGTCGGCAGGATGGGAGTCACTCCCGGGTTGACTCCGGGGTTCAACGCCGAGTACAATGCGGCCGTGAATGTGGCCGTCAATCAAGGACTTAGCTCGGACTTCAGCACCGGGTAGATCGCCGAAGCCAACGCGGGGTAGAGCGCCAGAGTCAGTGCGGCACACAAGGCCGCGGTCAACCGCGCCATCAGCGCCGCAGCCAGCTCGGGGTCGAATTCGGCAGCCAACTGCGCCGTGACTCGCACTTTCACTTACGCTTTCAGTCGCGAGATGAGTAGCGCAGTCGATCGCGGGCCGAGTTCGCGGCTTAGTGCTGAAGTCAGGGCCGAAGTGAACGCCGCAATCCCGATGCGAGTGCCGGGCGGAGCGCCGCGGGTCAGGACCACATTTGTCTACGCCATCGGTGTGTGTCCGAACACAATGCTCATCCACTACGGGTAGTAGCTCGCCGTTCCCCAGCCACAATTCTGCCGGGGAGTGGGCGGCCCACCTACTGCCTGGGGGGTAGCATTTGCCGACACAGCGCGAGATACGACGATTCCTACAACTGCCGGTACTTCAATACGAACAACGAGTCGAACGACGACGCGAAGAACTTGCGGAACAACTGCTGGAACGACTTCAGGAACAGGAAAAGGTCCAGGTTGAGGTCAAGGTCGAGATACAGGAAGAGGTCAAGGTTGAGGTTGAGGTTGAGATTCAGGATAAGACGCAAGCGAGCACACAGCTCAGGATACTCCTGTAGGTACTTCCTGACGAACAACGACAGGTACTTCGCGAGACACAAGCGCGCCTTCGGCGCGAGGTCCCAGTTTCCAGGCGTCAGTTTCCATGGCGGCCCAAAGAACTCCTCACCCCGACCCTCTCCTCAGGGAGGAGAGGGAGAGCGAAAGAGGAATTGTGGCGGCTTGGGACACGAGCGGGCGCGAAAGCGGGGACAGTCCGAACTGACGCCAAATGGGGACAGTCCCACGGAGCGCTTGCGTCGGACTCAGCGCGGTACAGTCCCCATTTGGGCGGTGCAGTTCCCGTTTTCGCGGGCGTGTCCCCGCCGCTACAGCGTTTCGGTCAGGAGCTTGAAGTCGGTCGGCTGTAGTTGGTAGTCAATCTTCACATCGATCGCCAGTTCGTAGCGCTTGGCGAATTCGCTCAGGCGGTCGTACCAGTCGGTGGTCAGGAAGTCGGTCAGGGCCGGGGCCGCGACAATCCTGAGCTTGCGGCCGCGCAGCTTGGGCAGCTTGGAAACGATCGCCCGTTCGATCTTCATGGCGATTTCGGGACGGGAGCGGACCCGGCCCGAGCCTTTGCAGGTCGGACAGGTTTCCTGCATCGACCACATCATACCCGGCCGCGTTCGTTCCCGCGTCATTTCGAGCAGACCGAACCGGCTCATCTTCGAGTAGTCGGCCTTGGCCCGGTCGTTGGAGAGCTGCAGCCTGAGTTCGGCGATCACCTTCTCGATGTTTTTCGGGTCCTCCATGTCGATGAAGTCGAGCACGAGCAGGCCGGCGAGGTCGCGCAACCTTATCTGGCGGGCGATTTCGGCGGCGGCCTCAATGTTGGTCGAGAATATCAGCCGTTCGGGGTCATCTTCCTTGGCCGACCGTCCGGTGTTCACGTCGATTGCCACCATCGCCTCGGTCTGGTCGATGGTGATGAACCCGCCGGACTTGAGCCAGATACGCTTCTGGAAGATGCGCTCGAGTTCGGCCTCAACCCCGGTCTGCTCGAGCAGCGGCACCTCGCCGTGGTAGAGTTCGACCTTCTTCTTCAGGTGGGGGGCGATGCGGGTCATGTAGTCGGTGATTTCCCGGTAACGGTCCTCGGAGTCGACGATCATCTTCTCGACGTTGGGACCCAGGAGATCAC
>CAZSUX010000422.1:0-2149 GCA_964610135.1 uncultured bacterium
GGGTGGACCGGCTCAGGCCCGACCAACAGGGCATGGAGGGGTCTGGTGAATCCGGTGAATCCGAGGGTAATCACCTGGACCGAGCTTGACACGCTGCCCGGGCCCCGCCGCTGCCGCGCTACCTCCGGCGCCGCGCGTGGTGAGCTGTTCGTCATCGGCGGCCTTGCCTTGAACGGCGCTGCCGACAGTCAACCTCAACCGTCAGTCCTCCGCCCCTCGACCTCTCGATCCCTCGGTCCCTTGATCCCTTCCTCCTTCTCTGCCCTCTCCGAGGTCTGGTCGCTCGCGGCGCGCAACCAATGGACCGCGCGTGCCTCCAAACCGCACGCGGTATCCTGCGTCTTTGGTTCCGGTTCCGGTCCGGCAAACCGCATCTATGTGCCGGGCGGCTATCCCGGCACCGCTCCGTATCTGCAAGCGACCGAGTACCTCGACATATCCAACTACAGCCACGACGTCGGTGTAACCGGCATCGTCTCGCCGGTGGGGAGGTTGGTCCCGGAAGCCACCTGCCCGGTCTCGGTCACGGTCCGCAACTTCGGCACCGCTGCGGAAGACCTGAACGCCCAAATCACGATTCTCGACTCGATGACCCAGCTGCTGGTGTTCACCGCTGACAGCACGTTCAGTCTCACGCCGGACTCAAGCCGGCTGGTCGAGTTCGGCAGCTTCGTTCCAACCGGGCAGACCATATTCAATGCCACTGCCTGGGTCAGCCTCGCCGGCGACGAGAATCCGGACAATGACACTGCTCACGCGCGCTCGCGCACTACACTGGGCAGCGACCCGGACGGATTCGGCTATGTCTACAAGACGACGCAGGAACCCGACAACATGGTCTTCTCGTGGTTCGACCCGTCCGGCGGCACCGTGATTGACGACTGGAACCCGAACGGAGATGAAGGCACGTCCCGCCGCAACCTGCCGTTCTTTTTCAACTTCTATGGTAGCGCATTCGACCGGCTCTACGCCTGCAGCAATGGGTACCTCCAGACGTCGGACAATATCGCCAGCCTCAACATCCCGTTGCCGTATGAGGGCATCACCAACATCATCGCACCGTTCTGGGACGACATCTCGGTCCGCGACTCCGGCCACGTGTATGAGAACTTCACCCCAGACAAGATCGTCTACACCTGGGTCGACGCTCGCCGGGCACCGCCGGATACCGGCCGACTCACATTCCAGGTCATCCTTCAGATCAACGGTGACATACGATTCAACTATCTCGATATCACCGCTGACGCCGCGAGCAGCACCATCGGAATCCAGGGCCGCGATGGCAGTTGGAACTGGTACCAGGAGTACGTATACAACGCCGACCCGCTCAAGCACGTGCCGACCAGTTCGACCAGCATCTTGTTCGACGCGCCGCCGGTTGGCATCAGGGAGCAGCAGAGCTCCGGCACACTGCCGGTCGAGCTTCACGCCCCTTCAGTCTGCCGGGGACCGGTCCGCATCACCATCGGCACCGAAGTCCGTTCCCTCCAGGTCTTCAACGTCCCCGGCCGCCTCGTCCGGGCCTTGTCCGTACCCCGACCCCCGACCCCCGCCCCCCGCCCCTTGGTCTGGGACCGCCGCGACGAACAGGGCCGGCTTCTGCCTACCGGCGCGTACCTGCTCCGTGCTGTCTCGCCGCAAGGAAGTTTGACCCGGAAACTCATCCTGCTAGACTAGTCGTCCTTGAGCATAATCGTCGCTGTGTCCACTCTCCTGGGGCTTTGGGGACAGTCCCCTTGCGGGTACAGTCCCCACAACATCGCCCGCGCGCCCAAGCGGATGGCTGTAGTACCGCTCCCCAACCACGCCGCGGTCTACAACCTGCCGCGCGGGCTGGAAATCCACGGCGTCACCGACAGCACGGTCAGCATCGTCGCCACCGACGACGAACTCGCACGGCTCAACACGCTCGGCTATTCGCCTCGAATCACGCTGGATGACTATCAGGCCTGGGTCGATTCCGTCCTGCTCGCCTACCGCACCTACGCGCAGGTCTGCTCGACCATGGTCGCGCTGGCCGGCGATTACCCGCTCATCTGCCGGCTCGAAACGCTCGGATTCTCGGTGCAGAATCGCGCCATCTAAATGATGCGAGTGACCGACAATCCGCAGGTCGAGGAAGCCGAACCCGAGTTCCGCGTCGTCGGTC
>CAZSUX010000423.1:0-2137 GCA_964610135.1 uncultured bacterium
AACTGAAAGGCGGGCTAAGCCCTTGATTGACGGCCACATTGATGACGGCAGTGAGCGCGGCCTTCAACGCCGGAGTCACCCCCGGATTGACTCCCCTCCTGCCGGCGCTGGTCTCAGCTAGAGCTCCGGGTTACCGGGTCGGACTCTGTCCGGGCCAACGAGATGCTTCCGTGATTCTGGCGTCCAGCGGGAGATAATACTGTGAGAGGTTACGTTCAGGGTCCTTCAGTTCACTAATACAGTGAGTGTCCGTAACCCGGCTGGAAGCCGGAAAGGAGTTGTATCATGTCCGACGTAACACGCCGAATCTCGCGCTGGAAGGCGAAGTTTTCGCCCGACATCGCGGCGCAGACCACTGCCCGCATCTTTGCCGACATGACCGCACGCTACGAGGCATCGATGGTGGCGCTGAACTCGATGGAGATCGATACCAAGCAGGTGCTGAGCGCCTCAGGGATCGACACGATGTACATCGTCTTCTATCTCGACTACGCCCGGCAGCTCTTCCGTCTCTCGCACGGCCGGTCAATCTCCGGCCCGACTCTGGCTCGAGAGGCCCAGGTGCTGCTGGAGAAGTGGCAGAATCGCGGTCTCAGGCCCGATGTCCTCGCAGCGATTCGCACTGACGTCTTCAATGTCCCCGCTCCGGCGCCCTAGCCGTGCGGCAGTTCGCAACCGCGTTCAGTCTCAGACGCAGGGGCGGGCTCTCGCCCGCCCCTTTCGGCTTCCGTTGTGCTTCCTATCTCTCTACCTCAACCTCTACCTTAGCCTTTCCCTCGCGCGCTAGCGCGCGACCACCGCCTTCTTCACCGACCGGAAGCCCGGCGTGTCGAGACGCAGAAAGTAGATTCCGGCAGGGAGTGCGCCTGAAGGCAACCTGACTTCATACCTGCCCGGTGCGACATCACCTTCGGACAGCAACCTGATCAGACGGCCATCGACGTCGTAGATGCCGAGGGACATGACCGAATTGTCGGACAATTCGGATCGTGTCCCGAGGCTACCCAAGCCCGGCACATCGTATCGGACCGTGAACGCTCCCCGCGCTGGATTCGGGCTGACTGAGAGCGACCATTGCAGCGGCACGTTGTGGGTTCCCTCCGCAACGCCGCCGCCGATGAAGGTGATAACGCTGTCCGACATGTCGAACTGCCAGCCCGGGCCGTACGCAATCACGACCACGCGCGCCGTCTCCGGCACGCCCTCCGGCACGACCCAATGATAGGCCGTGTCACCGCCCGGCAAGCCGGTCGCAATCGTCGAAAGGTGCCACAGCGAATCCCGTCTGAGGAATAGGGATAGCGAGTCGCAACGCGGCGGCGTGTTGGTGACCCAGCGTACTAGAAGCGTGTCGCCCACGCTACAAGACCCACGATTGGGCGAGAGCAGGTCAACCGCATCGATTTCGAATATCGATATCTTGCCGTTGCCCGCCAATAGTAGCTCGTTGTAGCCGTCGATGTTCACGTCATAGACCGTCGTGGTCAGCGAGTTACATCCAGGGACGTGATCGTTGCTCCACTCCCAGACCCTGCGCAGGTCGTTGTTGCCATAGGCTTTGTACACCCTCACAGAGTCATACGTGGTCCAGATACACTCATCGACTCCGTCGCCGTCAATGTCGCCACCTGCGCTTGACCGGCCCCAATCGTCGTTACCTACGTACCTCAGGGAATCCACGAGCGTGCGTGTGAACTGGTGGCTGCCGTCACTCTCGTCCTCGTACATGTACACCCACATTCTGCTCCAAGTGTATCTGAAGTACGACATGAAGAACTCGGGCCTGCCGTCCCCATCGATGTCCGCTGTAGACCACACGTCCGAGCCGTTACCCGGTCGGAGTGTATCACGCCAGACCCGTTGGTACTGGTCGTCGCCCGTGTTCTCCCAGACTTCGGGCCCCATGAAACCGGTGCCGATGTCGCTCCGGCCGTCGCAATCAAAGTCACGGAAGACATAGTTGTAGGCCCCGAGCGTATCTGTCCACCTCAGATCAAACCGGTTGTCACCAGTATTCTCCCAGACGCAGTTCTCGAGTCCGTACAACCAGCCCATGACCTCGTCATGTCCGTCGCGGTCAAGGTCGGGGGTGAAGTAGACCGGCATGCCCCCTGCGTAGTTGGAGGGTCCCAGGTAG
>CAZSUX010000424.1:0-2129 GCA_964610135.1 uncultured bacterium
AGAGCCTCTCGACCTCGGCCGTAGCAGTCGATGCGGGCGCCATGTACAAGACGCCACTGGAAGGGCTGAAGGCTGGTGTCTCGGTCGCGAACATCGGGACCAAGGCAAAGCTGTACCAGGAGAGCTACGGGCTGCCCTTGCAGGCGCGCCTGGGCTGGCGCTATGACCGCGGCGTAGTTGGAGTCATGCAGGATTTCATCTTCTCTGGGGAGGGGCTTGGGACACGATCCGATTCCTCGGCGGAGTCGGTCATGTCCCCGCCCTTGGGCATCGCGGTCGGGGTCGAGTGCCGGCCGGTCCAAGTGCTCGCGCTCAGGGTCGGGTATCGGACCGGATCGGACGTTGGTGGGTTCTCGGGTCTGCGGGCCGGGCTGGGCCTCTCCATGCACGGAATCGGCGTGGACTACGCCTTTGCGCCCTACGGCAAGCTGGGCGCGTCCCACCGCATCTCGATTTCGTGCACCGGCCCGGCAGCAGTAGAAGACGACGAGTTCTACGAGGTGACGCAATGACGGGGACCGGAGACCGAATTTCGAGGGCCGCGTTCCTCGCGCTTGCGCCTTGGCTTATGCCTTTCAATGGGAGGTATCGATGAGAACGTCAGTGCTCGTATTCTGTCTGGCCTTGTTGCTGGTCGGCACTGCGCCGGCTTATGACTCACTCAACGTCCGGTTGATTGGTTACCGGGAGATGTCCAACATAGCGCGCGGGATTGACGTTGGCGGGGACTATGCCTGCGTCGCGAATTACAGCGCCGGGCTGCGGGTCATGTCCGTTGCTGACCCAACGTCCCCATTCGAGGTCGGGCATTACGACAATCCCGGTATCAGCCTCTGTGTGGCCATCATTGACACGGACTGTGTCTACCTGCCGGATTCCGGTTCCGGCGTGCATGTCATCTCGATTGCTGACCCTGCCCACCCGGCCGAGGTCGGGTTTCTCAATACGCCGAGCCATGTCAACGGCATCGCGGCAGCCGGGCAGTACGCCTACGTTGCCGAGGGTGAGGATCTGCTGGTTGTCTCGGTCGTCGACCCAGTGAACCCGGTCATAATCGCACGCTGCGATTCGTCGGGCGCGG
The DNA here is from genome assembly GCA_964610135.1 of uncultured bacterium. Lineage (GTDB taxonomy): Bacteria > Hydrothermota > Tepidihabitantia > Tepidihabitantales > Tepidihabitantaceae > UBA2258. The sequence continues at coordinate 1,082 of CAZSUX010000424.1, forward strand.
AAAACGATGTGGCGGTGAGCGGGGACTATGCGTATGCGGTCGACTCCAATCGGGGGCTGCGGGTAATCTCGGTCGCCGACGCTGCGCACCCGTTCGAGGTCGGGCGCTGCGACCTGACGGACGCGCGGAGCGTGGCGGTATCGGGCGGCTATGCCTGTGTTGGAGGTTACCGAAGGGTAAGTGTCATTTCCGTCTCCGACCCCGCCAATCCGACTAATGTCGGATCCTACGCTTTCCGGGAAGCTCTGCGTGACGTGGAGATGGACGGGGGCATTGTCTACGCTGCGGTCGACGCGGACGGGCTCCGGGTTGTCTCAATTGAAGACCCGGCGCATCCATTGGAAGTCGGGCACTATAAGGAAATCGGCCAGGCCTGTGGTGTGTCCCTCGCCGGCGGGTACATCTTCGTGGCGGATGGCGGTGCCGGGTTGCTGATACTTCAGTACTACGGTGCGGGCGTTCAGGAAACGATGAACGATGAACGAGTATCGATGAACGTCGGACCGACCATCGTTCGCGGGGTGCTGAGGATGGGAGACCGGGGACAGAAGACGGGAGACCGGGTGGAGTTGCTTGACGTGAGCGGCAGGAAGGTGCTCGGCCTGAAACCGGGCGCGAATGATGTGCGGGCGCTGTCTCCGGGTGTCTACTTTGTGCGAGAAGCACAATCGCAAGCACATGCACAAACCGTCCGCAAGGTCGTGGTTCAGAGGTAAGGAGGTTCTGTGAAGTATGTGTCAGTGCTGCTGGCTGTGGGTTGTCTGCTGTCGACCGTCTCGGCCCAGTGGCTTGAGACGACGATATCGTTGGACCCGGGGTCCGGCCCGACTTTCACCTGCTACAACACTCAGAACAACGAGGTCTATTGCGCGAACTGGAGCACCGGTAAGGTGGTCGTGATAGATGGCGCGACGAACGATGTACTGACCACCGTGTCCGTCGGGAGCCAGCCATTCGCGCTCTGCTACAACCCGGTGAACAACCGGGTCTACTGCGCGAACTATCAGGGCAACAGCGTGACGGTGATCGACGGAGCAACGAACGGCGT
>CAZSUX010000425.1:0-2113 GCA_964610135.1 uncultured bacterium
TCAGCAGGCCCTCAAGCAGCAGCTCGCCGTCGAACCAGATGGCCAGCGGGTACGCCGCCATCACCAAACCGGCGACGACCGGAATCGCATGGGAGCGATGAGTGATGAGTGATGAGTGATGAGCACCGGACTTGGGGCTTGCTTGCGGCTTGAGGCTTGAGGCTTGGAGCTTCTCCACCAGCTGCCGGGCAAGGAGGTACACGAGACCGCAGGTCACGCTGCCGATAAGCGACTGGATGATTCGTACGACCATCAGGTTCGCGCCGAAGAGCTTGTACAGCAGGCCGAGGAAGTAGGGATACAACGGCGCACGAAAGAAGGCACCGGCGACGAACTCCCGGCCCGCGGCGATAGCCAGCGCCCACTGGTGGTGATAGAGCGAGTCCATCTGCGGCGAAAGGAACAGCGGGTCGTTGTGCTGCAACTGCAGCAGGTGGATCAACCGGAGGACGAATGCCACTCCGGCAATGATGAAGAACCAGAGACGCGCCGACCGGGGTGACGGAATCCCTGGGGACGGTCCCCGGATTCCGCCGCTGGTGGTTGACGCTGTACGGCTCACGCGCTTCGCGCGCATCAGAGGAGTATCCTGCAAAAGCAGAGTGAGTTCAAGTCACAGGACCGATTTGCAGCTCGGCACCCGCTACTTGAGCTCTCCCAGGGCCTGTCTGGCCCTGGCGAAGGACGGGTCAAGTCTGAGGACTTCCTGCCAGCGGGCGTGCGCCTCGGCGACCTTGCCTTCGCGGTAGTCGCAGAGCCCGAGGTAGAACATCGCGTCCGCGTACGTCGGCCGCACCTTCAGCGCGCCTTCGTAATAGTAGCGGGCCTTGGTGTAGTCCTCGCGCCTCAGGGCAATATTGCCAAGATTGTACCACGCGTACAGCGCGTATGGATCGCGCCCGAGCGCGACCTCGTAGTAGTGCGCGCCCGAGTCGAGCCGGCCGGCAAAGGCCATCACGTAGCCCAGCGCGCCATAGGCATCGGCGTCGGATGGATGCAGCCGCACAGCAGCCCGGGCCGCGCTCTCGGCACCGGCATGGTTCCCCATGCTCCCGAGCACCGTCGCCTCCAGCCTCAGCACGTTGGTCGCGGAATCGTATTGCAGCGCCTGCCGCACTTCTGCGAGCGCTTCAGTTTCCCTGCCCTGCTCGTGCAGGCCGAGTGCGGCGGCGAAGTGGCTCTGGTCCTGGTTTGTCCGCCGGGCGGCCCTGACGAGGTCGGCATTGAAGAACAGGAACGCGGCGATGGCAACGGCGAGCGCGACGACTCGCTCGCGCTTCGCCATACGTCCTATCAGTCCCATTAGTCCCATGGCCGCAAATATCGCCACAATCGGAACCATCGGCGTGCGGAAACGGCTGGTGACGAAGAAGACTATGAACGAGAGCGAATATGCCACGACGAAGAGGTACAGCGGCAGGAACCGACGCCATCGCCTGCGGCAGAGCCAGACCCCGGCCAACGCCAGCGGCAGCAGAATGCCGAACGGAAACTTGAGGAACCGGGAGTCGAAGAGCAGGTAGCTGATAAACGAGTAGCGTTTGACCCCGTACGGGTTGCTTTCGTTGCCGACTTCGTAACCCGCGAACCAGAGGAAGGTCTTGCGCAACAGCAGGCCCAGCGCCTTGCCCGGCTGTTTGCGCCAGAACTCAAGACCCTTGGACATCCAGTACCGGTCAATCTCCGCGCCCTTGAGCGGCCGGCCCTCGGCTTCCTCGGCCAGGCGTCTCGCGTCGTCATAGCCCCCCCACAAGTTGGCGCGCGTGCGCGGGATGATGGCGGTCACGCCGTCCGACTCAGGGTTGTTGCCGATGAAGAAGTTGGTGCCGGCCTGCCAGGCAATCGGCACGAACTGCCTGCTCACGACATAGTTGCGAATCGTGACCGGCAGGATGACCAGCGCCGCCGCACCCCAGATGAACAACAGCCGAATCCAGACAGACCGGGTTCTGGGGTTCTGGGGTCCGGGGGGTCTGGTTTCGGACCTGAACCCTGGCTCCGTCAGACGGGGGCCGTCGCGGCCAACCCTCGGACCCTTGGACCCCGTTCTGTTCTCCAGGAACAGCCAGACCGGCAGCACCGCCAGAAACGCGAGCACGTTCGGCCGGGTAAT
>CAZSUX010000426.1:0-2107 GCA_964610135.1 uncultured bacterium
CGTGACGCCCGCCCGGCACTTTGCCATTTCCCCTTTCCCCTTCGTAGCGGGGCCTTGTGCCTAATCTGACGGTCGTCGGCGCCCAGTGGGGCGACGAAGGCAAGGGCAAGGTAGTTGACTACCTCAGCCGAAGTGCGGGCACGGTAGTCCGCTTCCAGGGCGGGCCCAACGCCGGACACACGGTTTGCGTGGAGCGGAGTACGTTTACGTTTCACCAGATTCCGTGCGGAATTCTGAATCCCAAGGCCACGTGCATAATCGGGTGCGGTTGCGTCATTGACCCGTACGTGTTCGAAAGCGAGTTGGCGATGCTGCGCAAGAAGAAAGTGCCGCTCGGGCAGCGTTTGGTGGTCGACTACCGCGCGCAGATGATTCTTCCGTATCATCAGCAGCTCGACCGGCTGCGGGACGAGCAGTCGGCGAAGCAACGCATCGGCACCACGGGTCGGGGAATCGGCCCGGCCTACGCGGACAAGGTGAACCGCGCCGGCATCCGGGCCGGGGGCCTGCTTTCGGAAGAGGTCTTCAATGACAAGCTGAAGCACAACCTGGCTGCGGCCAACTTCCTGCTGATGGACAGGTACAAGGCCGATCCGATTTCCTTCAAGACCACCGCGCACGAATACTGGCAGGCTACGCGGCGAATCGCCAAGATGGTCGGCGACGGCAGCCGCATGATCGAGGACGCGCTCCGGCGCGGCAAGCGGGTCCTGTTCGAAGGCGCGCAGGGGATGCACCTTGATATCGACCTCGGCACGTATCCCTATGTCACGTCGTCGTCAACCTGGGCCGGCGGGGTCGCGCCGGGGACCGGCATCAGCCCGGTCTGGCTCGAAGAGGTCGTGGGTGCCGCCAAGGCGTACACGACGCGGGTCGGGTTCGGGCCTTTCCCGACCGAGATGAACGATGCCGAGTCCGAGAACCTGAGGAAGCTCGGAAGCGAGTACGGAGCCACGACCGGCCGGCCGCGCAGATGCGGCTGGTTTGACGCGCCGGTGGTGCGCGCCTCGGTGCGCTACAACAAGCTGGCGGCCCTCGTGATCACCAAGCTCGACGTGCTCGATTCGCTCGAAGAGATCAAGCTCTGCCGTGCGTACCGGCTGGACGGGCGGGAAGTGAGCGAGTTCGACCCGTTCCACGCGGTCGAGTTCGAGCCCGTCTACGAGACGATCCCCGGCTGGCGCGAGAAGACTTCCGTTTGCCGGACGTTTGCCGGACTGCCGGTGCGGGCACGGCGCTACCTCGCCAGGCTCGAAGAGCTGTGCGAGTGCCCGATTGCGTTCGTCTCGGTCGGCAGCGAGCGCAGCCAGACGATTCCCTACAAGTCAAGGAAACTGAGATGGCTCCGAACGCCATAGTTTCCAGGTACCAGTTTCCAAGGGGCAGTTTCCGGGCACTGGACACTGGTTACTGGTCACTGGCTCCCGCTTATGCCTAAGATTGAGCTGATGCGCCGCGTGCTGGCGAGCAACGATGCGCTCGCCACAGCCCAGCGCAAGGAGCTTGACCGGCACGGCGTGCTCGGCATCAATATCATGTCCGGGCCCGGAGCGGGCAAGACGACCCTGGTAGAGAGAACCGCCGAGGCGCTCAGCCGCAAGTACCGGATACAGGTGATTGAAGGCGACATCCAGGGCGACCTCGACGCGCGACGGGTCGCGGCAAAGGGTGTCGGCTGTGTTCAGATAAACACCCAGGGCGCGTGTCACCTCGACGGGCTGATGCTAGGCCCCGCAATGGCGGAGATTGACTTCGCGAAGCTCGACCTGATGATAATTGAGAATGTCGGCAACCTTGTCTGCCCGGCGGAGTTTGTGCTGCCGGTCCACTACAACGTTACTCTCATTTCCACGCCGGAAGGTAGCGACAAGCCGGTCAAGTACCCGCTGATGTTCTTCAAGTCCGACGTCATCGTCATTAACAAACTGGACCTGCTGCCGCACGTGGATTTCGACCTTCCCGCGCTCAAGAAAGCGGTGCGGAAGCTCAAGCCCGGCATTACCTTCATCGAGATGTCGGCCAAGACCGGCGACGGTGTCGACAAATGGGTGGCGTGGCTTGAACAGAAGCTGCGAACCCACCGTAAGAAACACTGAGTCCTTGCCGG
>CAZSUX010000427.1:0-2088 GCA_964610135.1 uncultured bacterium
TCAACGAATGCCAGGTCAAGCGCGGACGATCTAAGCTCGGCAAGCAGGTCGTACCTCTCGAAGAACTCGTCGCCGGTCAAGGGATACAGTTTGGCCCGCGACCTGATTCGGACCCGGATGTCCGGCGCCGGGTCGATGCCGACCGTCTTCGTTCCGGGCACCGCCAGTGCCAGTGACTTTCCATGTTTGATACCTATTTCCAAGTATGTCCTCGGCCGCAGATGCTCGTGCAGGCGCCAGAGCAAGGCCATGTAGCTATCGCCCGGCATGAGCGCTCGGGCCATGAGTTCGTAGGCATCATCCGAGTCTCGGGAAACAGACAATGCCCTTCTGCAGCAGACCAGGGCTTGCTCGGGTTTGCCGCTGTCGAGAAACCGCGTGCCGCGCCGAACCCAACATTGCGCCCTCCGTTGTGCGATCGCGCTACGTAGACGGCGGTAGCTTGTTCCCACCGTGGTCGCCGCCTTCACGATGCGCGCACTTCAGCGCAACAGGAGTCTGACCACGCGGCAGCAGTGGCTGCTGTCCATGTCTCTACGGGTGCGCGGCTGCCGTTCACAAAGGTCGTTCCCATATAAAGGCGGATGATAGTGGAGCAGAAGCAGGTTGTCCAGGGGGGACGCGGCGTGGCTCGCTGCGAGTGACCGGACACCAGTCTGCGGTCTGCCGCGCAGAAGGACCGATGGCGGTGGGCTTTCGGTGGCGCGGTGTACGCCCTTAGCTCTTTCCCGACAGCCAGTTAACCAGCGCGGCGTTCCGGTCGCGGCCGCGGCCCTGCACCATCAGCCGGCCGCGCCTGAAGGTGTGGGACAGGTAAGTCCGGATGACGTCCCTGAGTCGCCGCGCGTAGTAGGGGTAGAGATGCCGTGAGCCGCGGGATGCGGGATAGGTCACAGCCATCTCCCCGCGGGAGAGGAAGACTCGGTCCCAGATCAGCCTGGCCTTGTCCCCGAAGGATTCAGCGCCCAGTATGTCGAACAAAGGCACCCATTGGCCATAGCCTGTCCGGGCGAGAACGGATTCTCTCGCCGCCTCCAGTATGCGCTGGTCAAGCCCGCCGGGAGCCAACTGCTCAAGGACAGCATCCGGCACGCCGGCTCCCAACATGCTTCGGGCAAGACAGAGCATCAGCCCCACGTATCTTGCAGCGCCCCACTCGCGGGCGCGCTCTGCGACCTCCGCCCAGTCCATCTCGCTGCGGAAGCGCTTAATCGTCTCGGAAACGTCGCAAAGGGGTCGCAGCCCGTCCTCAAGACAATGCTTGGAGGACGCGTGTGTGCACAGGTGCAGCAGAAGATCTTCAGGAGACAACGCCAGCACTTCGACACCCGCGATGGTCGCGGGGCACGCTCTCTTCCAGAGACCGGGAATGTCGATTCTGAAAGGACTGGTCGGGGCGGCGATGGTCCAGTGAAGCTCAACGAGCAAACCAGGATAGGCGACCGGTGGAAGGGCAGATTCCGTCCTCCAGCACCACTCGATGTCATCCGGTGGTTGATGATGGCCGCCCATGTCGAGCAGGACCGCACGGGCTCTTGGTACCTCTTCTCTCGGAACCATGAGGTCGACGTCGGTCATCGGCCGGAGCGCGTCATCGCTGTATACCGCCTCGGCGAGATAGGCTCCCTTCAGCACAATCACCTTGATACCCGAGCTACGCAGACGTTGGAGCACCTTCCGGAGTCCTCCGTAGAGAGACATGTTTCTGACGGAGCTGGCGAAATGGGCCCGTCGCAGCCGCTCCCACACGTCGGCCGGCACGTCTGCCTGCCCGTCGCTGCGCTTGAGGCGCTCGTAGAGCAAGGGCGTCAGGCCGTGGTCGGCGGCGATGGTCGTGACCGCGTTCCAGACGGACGACGGAAGACCGGGGACGGGTGACGGGGTGGCTCTGCCACCGCTCCGAGCGTCGCGGGCGGCGGACAGGTAGTGCAGCAGGAACTGCTCGGAGCCGGTCCGGTCCAACGAGCTTGCCTGCGGTTCGGGGCCCTTGCCATCGCTGTCATGCGGTCCGTGCCCGGACTGGGACGCGGGTGGTTTCGGCTCAGTGACCGGAGTCCGCTCGATGTAGACTTTGTTCATCTGCGTTCG
>CAZSUX010000428.1:0-2074 GCA_964610135.1 uncultured bacterium
GAGATACCCGCCGGTCGGGACCGACGTCGCCGTGTCGCAACCGTACGGCCCGCTGGCGATTACGGTGCCGCCGCCGATGCCGAGCATCCGGCTCGCGTCGGTCAGGCGGCCGCCGATACCGGTCTGCCCCGTTGTCGACATCAGCACGAAATTGATGCTCTCCGTGACCACGCTTTGCTCGACGAGAATCGACTCCGGATAGATGCCGTTCATGTACCCGTCGTGCCAGGCCCAGAGCGTATACTTGCCCGGGTTGGCGGGGATGAAATAGGCGCCGCTTGAGTCGGTATATTTGGTCGGCAGCCCGCTGCCGCTGAGGGACGCGTGGTAGATCGGGTCGCCGGTTCCGTACTCGGTGATGAAGCCGGAAATCCCGCTGACCGGTATGCTCTCGGGTTGCATATAGAAGGGACACCACTTAACCTGGCCCGATTCCACCAACACCGACTCCGGGGCGACCTGGGTCAGGAAGCCCTCGGCTTCGGCCGTCACCTCGTAGCGCCCCTCGGCCAGGCCACTGACGAGATACCCGCCGGTCGGGACCGACGTCGCCGTGTCGCAACCGTACGGCCCGCTGACGATAACCGTGCCGCCATCGATGCCGAGCATCCGGCTCGCATCGGTCATGCGGCCGCCGATACCGGTCTCGCCGGTGATGTTGACGAGGGCGAAATTGATGCTGTCAGTCACCTCGGCCTGCACGACAAGGACTGACTCCGGGTAGATGCCGTTCATGTACCCATCGTGCGAGGCCCAGAGCACGTACCGACCCGGGCTGGCGGAGATGAAATAGGCGCCGTTCGAGTCCGAGTATACGGTCGGCAGCCCGTTGCCGCTGAGAGACGCGTGGTAGATCGGGTCGCCGGTTCCATACTCGGTGATGAGGCCGGAAATGCCGGTGGGCGGGAGCGGCACCAGGGCGAAGTCGATATCCGGCGTCACCTCGCTGTCCACGACAACGACCAGTCCGGGGAACGTGTCGGCGACATAGCCGACGGCGGTGACGGTAACCGTGTACTCTCCCGGCGGCAGCGACGATATCAGATAGTAGCCGGTGCTGTCGGTGTAGGCGATGCTGCTGTCCGCGTGGGTGCTGACCCGGGCATAGTGAATCGGCAGGGCGGTCGCCGAGTCGGTGACGACTCCGGAAATCCCGCCGGTTGCGTAGACGCTGGCGCTGAGCGCCAGTATCGCAATAACAATCACTCTTCTCATAAGCTATCCTTACCTCCTACGATCCCTAGCCGTCCAGTCCTCGCCCCCGGCGTACGGGGACGGACCGATGACCGAGCGGTCAGACTCTGCTGCCTGATGGCGCTTGCCACCCCCCCAGATTGTGTCCTTTTCTTTCCCATTGTCAACTTGCTGTCATTCGGCCTCTCGTTCCCGATTGTCGGTCACGGGAATAGCAGGTATAGTATGGTTGTATGTGTCTAACAGAGAGAATGAACCGCGAGGTCAGAGAGCACGAGCCCCTGTCGCGGGGAACACTCGTGCTTCGCCTCACGTCCAGGCTGCAGGAGCGCAAGGCAGAATTCCTGAGCGGGTGGCAGGTAATCCGCCCGAAGAGGTGATTATGAGAAACCCGAAGACAATGCTGGCACTGGTGCTGGCGGCACTCGTGCTGACGGCCTGGGCCGGCAACACCGTCGTAACCCGCAAGGCCAGGTCGGACAAAGACGACCGTTCGGTTGTCACCCAGGTTCAACCGGCCAGGGAAGACGAGAAGCCCGACCAGGCGACTCAAGCGAGACCCAAAGAAGACCAGTCTCCCAAGTCCAAAGACAGAGACACCCAGGCTCCCAAGAGCAGGTCCGACGCGGCTCAGGATTCCAGGTCCGAGCACAATGCGACCCGGGCTCCCGAGTCCAAGTCCGCCAAAGTCCAGGCACCCGCTTCATCCGAGCGCCGGGAACCCCGGGTTATCGCCAATCCGACTCCCAGTGTCCGAACTGAATCAAAGAGAGCAAACAACACCAGGTCGAGCGACGCCGGCGAGTACAACATCCCGCAGAGCATCGGCGAGCCCAGCCGTCCGCGCGGCGGCACCCCTGGCGGGTACAAGGGTGGATAC
>CAZSUX010000429.1:0-2070 GCA_964610135.1 uncultured bacterium
TCGTAACCATGCCTCTTCTTGACCTTCGGCCGCAAGCAGTCCGCAGGACACCTGAGCAGTTGGTCGAACACCTGAAGTTCTTCAACCTTGACCTGAAGTTCTCGGCCGGCATCTGGTTCTTCTCGCCGTCCGACAGCCGGTTCCACGAGAAGTATGGGCCTGACCTGAGTATCGAACAGCGGCTGGAGATCGCGCGCGGGCTGAAGGCATACGGTCTTGCCGGGCTCGAGGCGCATTACCCGAACGAAATCAACGAGGAGAACGAGAAGCTGTGGCGCGACTTCTGCGCCGACACCGGCATTCGGTTGGTGACGGTTGTGCCGCTCCTGTTCCGCAGCCGCGAGTTCGAGTTCGGCTCGCTCTCAAGCCCGCTGCCCGACGCGCGCAAGGCGGCAATCGACCTCACGAGGCGCGCTCTCGAAATGAATTGCCGGATGGACACCGACTTCTGTGTTGTCTGGCCCGGAATCGATGGATACGAGAACCCGTTCGGCATCGACTTCGCTGCGATGCGTGACCGGTTCGCGGATGGCCTGGCCGAGGCGATGGATTGCGCGCCCGGTGTGCGGGTAGCGTTCGAGCCTAAGCCGTATGAGCCGCGCGGGAGAATCATCTTCGGCACGACGCCAGAGGGAATGCTGCTTTGCCGCATGGTTGAGGAGAGGCTGCAGAATCCCGAGAACCGACGGCTGCTCGTTGACGGCCACGCGCTGGTCGGTCTCAATCCCGAGGTCGGGCATGCGCTGATGGCCCATGAGGACTTGCCCTACGCGTATAGCTGGCCCCTGTCTGAAGGCAGGCTCTTCCACATGCATCTCAACAGCCAGCCGCTTGGCAACTTCGACCAGGACCTGAACGTGGGCACTATCTCACCGGAGCAGACCGAGGCGCTGCTGTACGTGCTGAAGATGCACGGATACAAGGGCTGGTTCGGCATCGATATCAACCCGGAACGGATGCCGGTCGACTTCGCCTTACTTATCTCGATGGATGCTCTTCGTGCTGCCAACGACCGCATCAATGAGCTTGACCATGAGTCCGTAGTGTACGCCGTGAGTCATCCTGACAAGGCGAGAGGATGGTTGGAAGGCTACCTTGTGAGGATGCGAGCAATGCATCCTGAGAGACTCGGACCTCTTCCGCTTGTGAAGTAGCCGATGGCTTTGCTCCTCGGTCTGGACGTCGGTACTTCAGGCTGCAAGGCAGTCATCATCACTCCGGCTGGCAGCGTCGTGGCTGAATCCACAACTGAGTATCCAATGGCGGTGCCTAGACCCGGTTGGGCGGAACAGGAACCAGAGGACTGGTGGAAAGCGGCAGTCGAGAGCGTCAAGCACGTACTGGCAAGCGCAAGAGGGGATACCATTGCCGGCATCGGTCTGACCGGGCAGATGCACGGGCTGGTGCTGCTGGACGAAGCAGGCAAGGTGCTACGGCCGTGCATCATGTGGAACGACCAGCGGACTGCATCTCAGTGTGCGGAGATAGAGGAGAGGGTTGGCCGAGAGAAGCTGATTGAGCTGGCTGGAAAGCCCGCTCTGACCGGGTTCACGGCAGGCAAGATCCTCTGGGTGCGCGAGCACGAGCCTGAAGTCTACCGTCGTGCCCGGTATGTTCTGCTGCCCAAGGACTACGTTCGTTGCCGGCTGACCGGCGAACTCGCGATGGACGTGGCCGACGGCTCGGGTACGCTGCTGATGGATGTGCGCAGGCGAGCGTGGTCTGACGAGCTTCTCAGACTCCTGGATATCCCGCGTGAGTGGCTACCCCCACTGCACGAGTCCCACGAAGTCGTCGCTGACGTGAGCGCCAAAGCCGCGTCAGCGACCGGACTTCGAGCCGGCACGCCAGTTGTAGCGGGCGCGGGAGACCAGGCAGCGCAGTCGATCGGAACTGGAATCGCGGGCGAGGGCGTTGTCTCAGTCACCATCGGCACATCGGGAGTCGTGTTCGCTGCCACGAGCAACTATACGTTCGACCGAACGGGTGAGCTTCATACCTACTGTCATGCGGTTCCGAATACGTGGCACTTGATGGGAGTTACACTGTCTGCCGGCGGGAGCCTGCGCT
>CAZSUX010000430.1:0-2054 GCA_964610135.1 uncultured bacterium
AGCCGGTCGCGTTCAGGCGCAGGCCGTACTCATTCTGCCGGGTCGCCGCCGTGCCCCACCAGGCCGAAGGCGTCAGGTCGAAGTCATGGGTGTTCGAGTAGAAGGTGACGTCGGTCTTCACCCGTCCCAGGTCGGATTCGATGCTCCCGGCCAGCGACGTGCCGGACTCATTCATCTCCTCCTCCACTCCCAGCAGCGTCGAAACGACGTGGTCCGAGCCATTCACCATCGTCAGCCGCAGTCGATGCGGCCCGAACAGCGGCAGTGCGGCCTGCGCGGTCAAATCCGAGTAGGACGGCCGGTTGTACGTACCCGCGCCCATCGGCCCGAAGAGCACGTAGTAGAACGTCCGACGATACGACGCAAGGAAGTCGATATCTCCGAGATTTCCGACGTACGCTCCCTTGAGGTTCATCGGGTCGTAGGCCCAGAACCCCTCGCCGCGCTCAAGCTTCTTAGGCTGCATCACCGCCACGCTCGACAGCACGCCGCCGTAGCGCGACGGAAATACACTGGGGTAGAACGAAATCTTGTCTACGATGTCGGGGTTCAGCACCGAAGAGAAACCGAGCAGGTGATACGGCCAGAGCAGCTCGGTATTGCCGAACCAGACCGAACTCTCGTCAGTCTCCCCGCCCCGTACCGCGTAGGTCCCGCTCCACTCGCCCCGCGCGCTGGGCGCGACCCCGGGCAGGAAACTGAGCGACCGTACCGGGTCCTGCACGAACCCGCCCGCGTTCCGCGACAACTGCTCCGCGGTAATCTCGCGGACGCTCACCTGTTGCTCCCCGCGCTCGCGCCGCGAGTTCACGCTCACTCCCTGCATCGGTATCACCTTGGGCTGCAGCCGGAACTCAACCCGCGCAACGCCGTTGACCGGCACTTCGACCGCGACGGTCTCAGGCTCGAAAGCGATGTGGCTCGCCGCCAGCCGGCACGCCCCGGCCCTGACCGGCCCGAGCACGAACCCGCCGTTCTCTCCGGTCGAAGCCCCGACGCCGGCGCCGACCAGCACCACATTCGCGCCCGACACGGTAACGCCCGAAGCGCTGTCCGCGACGGTCCCGCGCACCAGCCCGGTCTGTCCGACCAAGGCCACTATTGTCAGGAGATTACAGAACAAACACGGTGTTTACTCGATACTGATAATGTTAGCCACGCACTTGCCTCCCGTCAAGTTCGGTGGCACTGCCCATCACCGAGCCAGGAACCAACCACCAAGGCACCAAGACACAAAGTAGGCCCGGACAGAAAGTACCCTTGTCTGCTTGGCGTCTTGGCGTCTTGGCGGTTCAACATCGGGTTCGTGGGCACTCAGAACCTCAGCCCGGCCAGTTGCACCTTGACGCCGTACTCCACTGAATGGTCAGGCAGCTCGACACTCGTCAGCGCCACGCCCGGCGGCTGGAGCCTGCTTCCGAAACTGGGCCGATAGGATCCGGGCTCATGACTTGCACCCACGTTGTAGCCAACGACCGCTCCCACCATTGAGCCGACGGCCGACCCAAGGGAAGCTCCGCCTACCTGCCGGTACAAGAAACCAAGGCTGCCGAGCGCCAGCGCCCCAGCGTATGCTCCACCGAAGGCCCAGCCCTTCGAACCGTCCTCGATGAGTCCTTCACCGACCTTGGCCGTACCGTATGCTGCAGCAGCCGGCATGGCGGAGGCAGAGACCAGCGCCAGAGAGTACGCAACCGCAACTGCGCCTGGGTTCTGACCGGGGTTGTCCATATCATAGTCGGCCCAGAAACCCGCAATCGCAAAGCCCATTCCCAGGCCACCGCATCCGGCGATGCCGGGCAATGCTCCGAGCCCCTCGAGCGCGTATACCTCCGCGCGCGACCTTTCCTGCGCCTGCAGCTGTGGGGCAGTCGTGGCCATCAAGCAAGCGACTGCACACAGGACTAGCTTCGCCTTCAAAACTCTTCCCAAGATTCTCATCATGCCCTCCCTTTCTCGAACGTGGCGCCTCAGCCCGGCGAGCTGGACCTTCACGCCTTACCCCTAGTCGGCGAGCGAGTAGTCCCGAAGTTCCCAGCGGTCGACCCATGTCC
>CAZSUX010000431.1:0-1936 GCA_964610135.1 uncultured bacterium
GACCGAGGGCTTCAGCACAACGCAGAAGCTGGTCGTCGAGCACTAGCAAGCTCTAGGGCGGTCCCATCCGGGGACAGTCCTCGAACCACAGGGGCGGGTCTTCGACCCGCCCCTGCTTCTTACTGCCCAAACCACGGATGGACACGGATGAACACAGATTGAGTTAAGGGACCTCTCAGACCCGGAATCCGACACTCAACCACAAAGACACCAAGAGCACCAAGCGGACAGAGGGATTCGCTTCCGGACCTTCCTGGAGGTCCGATAGCACCAACCCTTCGACTGCGCCAGAGCCAGCCAAGGCCGGCTGTGCCCGGCCGGACTGCTAGCGGGTCGGGTTGCGCCCGGTTTTCAGCAAGGAGTCGAACCTGGGGTTGATGCGTCCGCCGAGGCGGCGTACTTCCTGAAGCTGGACGCGGGCGTCGTCGAGCCGGCCGCTGCTGTACAGGCAGACCGCGTAGTTGTGCCGGACACCGGGGTTGTCCGGCGCGAGCTGCAACATCGTGTCGTACTGGGCAAGTGCTTGAGGGTAGCTGTCGACCAGTTGCAGGGCTGAGGCCAGCCGGTAGCGGAACTCGATCAGCCCCGGCGCAAGCGCGATTGCCCGGCGGAACTCGCCGCGGGCGGCTTCAAGTTGCCCCTGCCGTTGGTAGAACCTGCCGAGCCCGACGTGGTTGGTCGGATCGGACGGGTCGCTCCGGACTGCATCCGTAAGGAGCTGGAAGGCCCGGCCGGGGTTGTTGCGTTCGAGCATGATAACCCCGAGATTCCTTGATGCCTGGGAGTGGCCGGGTTGAGTAGCCAGTGCCTCTTCATAGGTCTCGATCGCCCGTGCGGTGTCGCCTTCGTCGCAGAGGACGGTGGCGAGGTTCGACAGGCTTTGAGCGGCCTCGGGCCTGCCGGTGCCGCGGTGGATTGGATAGAGGGTCAGGGCAAATGCGGCAAGGATGAGCGCCAGTCCGCCGGCCAGCCGCGGTGGGAACGATGCACGACGCTGGGCGCGGGGCGCGGAACGGGCGCGGTAGGAATCGGCGAGCCAGGGCAGCATCGCACCCGCAAACGGCAGCAGAGCAGGCAGGGCGGGGATGCGGTAGCGGGCGAGGACGAAGAAGGCAACGACCGAAACCGCGTATCCGAAGAAGAAGACGACGAACGACAGCCGGCCGAGCCCGCGGGCAGTGAGTATCATTGCGGCGAAGCCGAGCCCGAACACGATGCCGAATGACAGCAGGGGCAGGCGCAGGACCCAGGAGTAACGGGAGAAGAAGTAGATGTCCTGGTTGTCCGGCACCTCGGAGTTGTTGAAGTAGAGCACCGTTTTGCGCCAGAGGAGTCGGGCGAAGTCGCCGGGTTGGGTCTTCGCCCAGTCGAGCGCGGCGCGGACATAGAAACGGGAAACCCGGCCCGGTGAGAGTTCGCGCTTCGCGGTCTTGCGTGCGTGTTCGGCGAAGTCGGACTGCCCGCACCAGGGGTTGGGCCTGACCCATGGCGGTACCTCGTACATGCCAGTGGTATTGTGCGGGCCATTGCCGATGTAGAGGTTCTGTCCGGCCTGCGTGGTCGTGAGCACAAACTCTCGAGCTAGAAGCGAGTTGCGGATAGACACCGGCGCGATGGCCAGCAGCACGCCGAAGACGCTGAAAGCTGCAGCGCTGATGCGCAGCCTGCGGCTTGTGGCTTGCGACTTGAGCGCGAGTGCCAGCGGCAACAGCGGCGCGAACAGGAGCGTGTTGGCGCGGGTGAGAGCCGCAAGTCCCAGGGCGAGGCCCGCGGCCAAGGGCCACAGCAAGGACGAAGTCTGCGCCGTCCGACGGGGGCCGCCGCGACCAAGTCCGGGTGACGAACGGTCGGACCGGAGTGAACGGACGACGAGCCAGAGGGAGAGGGCGGTGAGGAAGACAGCGAGAGCGGTCTTTTCAATCTGGCCTTCGTAGAA
>CAZSUX010000432.1:0-1906 GCA_964610135.1 uncultured bacterium
AGGCAACTGAAGTGGTGAAGAAGATACGCAGCGTTCTCGTTTGGATTGTTGTCATTGTGGTCGTGTTCTTCGTCGGGTTTGCTGTCAAGCGTTCGGCGCCGGTGAATGCAGCGCCAGTGCCGCCAAAGCTGGCCGATGCGCCGGCGCGCGTGTATGGAGTGGTCGAGCCGCTGGGCGGGGCCGTGTACGTCAGTGCCCAGGTGCCGCGCTCGGTGGCGCGGATTGCCGTTCGCGAAGGCGACACGGTCAAGGCAGGCCAGCCGCTGGTCGTGCTTGAGAGCTCAGTCGAGGAGGCCCAGGTCCGCGCCGCCCTCGACCGCGCGACCGCGGCGGAGAAGGCGTACGCCATCAGCCGCGAGGCATATGGCCGCGCGGCCGGGCTCTATGCAACCAAGGGGATATCCGAGCAGGAATTCCGGCAGGCCCTGCTCAAGGCCGGGCTCGACTCGGCCAACTTCGGGGCGGCCCAGGCCGATGCCGAACTGGCGCGCGCCCAATTGGAGCAACTGACACTCAAGTCGCCGGTCGCCGGCATCGTCTACAAGCTCGACCTGCGTCTGGGCCAGACACTCGCGGCGGGGGATGACTCGAAGATAACATTGGGGTCGCCGCGGCAGCAGGCGCGGATGTTCGTCGAGTCGTTCTGGCTGGGCCGGCTCAAGGTCAGCGACAGCTACACGGTTGTCAACTCGGAAACCGGCCGCGAGCTGGGCACGGGCAGAGTCGTTTCGTTGTCGCCCTACGTCGGCGGCCGGACCGTGCGTACTGACGACGCGAACGAGCGGTTCGACGCCGAGTACCAGGTCGTCGTACTCGAACTTGACATCGCCGGTCTGCCGCTCGGCCTGAACGTCGTCGCCGAAATTGCGGCGGGTGCCAAATGAGCGACTTCCCGCGACCGGTTGTCGTCGTCAGCAAGTGCCTCGGGTTCGACCACTGCCGGTACAACGGCGAGATAGTCGACGACCCGTTTGTGCGCCGGCTGCGGGAGTTCGTCGACTTCAGGCCCGTCTGTCCGGAGATGGAGATCGGCCTCGGCGTCCCCCGCGACCCGATTCGCGTCATCTTGGCTGACGGCGAAATGCGGCTGGCCCAGCCTTCCACCGGTAAGGACTTCACAGCTCCGATGACTGCGTTCTGCGAGCGGTACTTCTCCGGTCTCGCCGGCGCTGAGGGCTTCCTGCTCAAGGCCCGCTCGCCCTCCTGCGGCACGCGCGACGTCAAGATATACAACGAGACCGGCAACCTGATGTCGGCCGCGCAGCGGCAGGGGTTCTTCGGCCGGGCGGCGATGGGCCGGTACGGCGACAGGCTGGTCGAGGATGAAGGCAGGATGCGGAACTTCCTCATCCGCGAACGTTTCCTGTCGATGCTCTTCACACTGGCTCGATTCAGGGAGATGGCGGCAGAGCCGACCATGGCCAGGTTGACTGGCTTCCAAGCCCGTCACAAGCTGCTGTTGATGACCTACAGCGAGGTCGTGATGCGCCAGTTGGGCAAGGTAGGCGCCAATGAAGAGCACAAGCCCGTGGCCGACGTGTTCAGGGATTACCGGGCCTTGCTGCCCCGGGCCTTCGACCGCCCGCCCAAGTACACCGCCGCCATCAACGTGCTGATGCACGCGCTCGGCTACTTCCGCGACGGGTTGACGGCGAACGAGAAGGCCTTCTTTCTCGATTCGCTTCAACGCTACAGGACCAGCAAGGTGCCGCTCTCGGTGCCGGTCGGAATACTCCGTTCGTGGGTCGTTCGGTTCAATGAGCCCTACCTGTCACAGCAGGTCTTTTTCCAGCCGTATCCGGAAACACTGGTGGACATCGCTGATTCCGGCAAGGGCCGGGACCGCTAGCTTTGCGCGTCGGCTATCCCTGCATCAACCGTAGCGTCGGCTGTACGTCAAGCCGGA
>CAZSUX010000433.1:0-1899 GCA_964610135.1 uncultured bacterium
CCGTCGAAACGGGCAAGACCGTAGCCGTCGTCCGGGAAGTGCGACGGCACCCAGTCGAGAATGACGCCGATGCCGCGCTGGTGCAGGGCGTCGATGAGGAACATCAGGTCCTGCGGGTCGCCGTAGCGGCGGGTGGGCGCAAAGTAGCCAAGCGTCTGGTAGCCCCATGAGCCGTAGAAGGGATGTTCCATCACGGGCAGCAACTCAACGTGGGTGAAGCCCATATCGGCCGCGTAGTCGGCAAGCAAGGGTGCGAGCTCGCGGTAGGTCAGAAATCGGTCCGCGTCCTCGGGATTCCGCCGCCATGACCCGAGATGGACTTCGTAAGTCGACATCGGCAAGACGTGCGGGTCGGAGTGACGCCGCCGTGCCATCCACTCGCCGTCATTCCACTCGTAGGCGAGGTCCCAAACGCGGGAGGCGGTACGGGGCGGCTCCTCGCAGGAGAAGGCATACGGGTCCGCTTTCTGGGATTCCCTGCCGATTCGCGCCTTAATGTGGTACTTATAGAGCGTGCCCGGGCCTGCGTCCGGAATCAGCCCTTCCCAGATGCCCGACTCATCCCCGCGCTGGCTCAAAGGATGCGCGATCGGGCTCCAGTTGTTGAAGTCGCCAATCACCGATACCTCGGCGGCGTTCGGCGCCCAGACCGCGAAATAGGTTCCGCCCGGCACCGGGTGAGAACCGAGCTTGTCCTGCAATTGAAAATGGCGCCCCTGCCGGAGGATATGGGTATCGTAGCCTGTCAGCAGGCTGTGCTGCCTTACTTCCTCGGCTATCACCCGTGGCCTCCGGACCAGGCCGCGCGCGAACGCGAGGAACCAGACGTCCTGTGTTTGGTCACACTACGCAGAGTGCACTTCCCGTTCCTGACGAAAATGGAGGCGCGCCGTGCCCAACTGGGGCCCAAAAGCGTAACATCGGATGCAACAAGACGGAGCCGAGCACGTCAAGACAGTATAAGCAACGGGTCTGGATTGCGTTCTCCGCGCCATGGAGGGCGTCAATCACCGAGTCAGCTTCGCCGGCCGGCCGCAACTCGCTTGCCGACAGTGCGTTCTGCGAAAAGGCGCGCCGGATACCGCGCGCCTGCATGAATCCCTCCGGCTATGTGGCTGGCGGGCCAGTCACGGGCCGTCGGCCGGCAGGACGAGCGTTTCAGTCCGCTTGCCGAATATGCTGCAGACCGCAGTCACAGTCAGATGGTCGCCAGGCTTCGTGCCGGGAACCGGGCATTCCATATCCAGTTCCTGGCTGTTCGTCTGGCGGCTGAATTGCCTCAGCAGGACAATTGAGTCGTTCAGCATGACGGCGACCTTGGCTATGTGATGAGCGGCGGGATAGAAGGTCGGGTGGTGAACCACGATCGCCAGTGTGCCGGTCGAGTCGTTGAAGCTGAGCCGAATGCGGTCGGGCGGGGTGGCCGAGGCGATGCCCGCAATCAGCAGCACGAATGCGACGGTGAAAGCCGCGGTCCGGGAGCCTGCTTCGGGCATTGCTTACTTCCCCGGCTTGGAGCTGCCCGGCTTTGCCGTCGGCGCGTACGCGGCCACCTTGTCAATCACAATGGCTCGCTCGCGTCCGCGCTCGATGATCTTGCCGGTGACCTGTACCTTCTGCTCGCAGTAGTTCAACAGCATGGCGTTGCCGGCCGGGCCGGAGGGCATTGTCTGGGTGACCGGGTAGTAGATGTAGCCGGAATCGTCGACCAGGACCAGCGGTTCGCCGGCCTGGGCGCAGGCCTGCGCGCATTCGGCGTGGGCCGCGCCGTGCTCGCCCTTTCCGACCCAGCAACTCAGGTCCGCGACCCGCGCCACCAACCGGACGTTGGCGGTCTCCCGGCTCGCGAACGCCACAACCTTCTCCGATTCCGAAGCCTTGGCGACCGTTTCAATAACG
>CAZSUX010000434.1:0-1893 GCA_964610135.1 uncultured bacterium
GTGCATCGTTAGTCCGGAGTTTCGGGGACACGCACCAGCGCATTCACGATTGTAGATTCAAGATTCTAGATTGCCGCTCCGCCGTCTTCCGCCCGCCCTTTTGACCCGCCGCGCGGTGGTCCGCGGTTCTAGTCCACCCACGACATTTTAGATTGTAGATTCCAGATTGAAGATTGACGCGGCCGAAGGCCGCGAGTGACCAGTTTCCAGACACGAGAGACCCTTCGATATGACTCAGGGCGACGCTGCGCGTCGGTTTGCAGTGGCGGGCAGCGGACGGTCAACGGTCCCGAACCAGCCGGTCGTACTCGTCGTGAGGGCCTATCCAGACCCAGATGTAGTCTTCGCCGTCCGGGACCGCGATGGCACGGTATGCAACGCCGACCCGTACAGACCAGAACTTGCCGATCGGCTTGAAGTGTAGTGATGGGTGGCGGGGATTCTCACGCAGGCGCGAGAAAGCCCTGTCCGCGCTTCCCTGGACCTTTCCGGGCAACTGGCGATAGCAGCGCCAGTATCGCCCGGTGGCCTTGTGCATCAGATGTCGCGCAGCCGGCCCGTACGCTTGGCGTCCTTCGCCTCGCGTACTAGGAAGTCCAGCTTACCTGAGGCCGAATCGGTTTCGAGCTCTCGGTCCCAGGCTTGCCAGTCCCGTTCGAGAAACCAGCGGCGGAACTTGTCGTAGTCCGGTTCGGACAATTGCTCGACCGCGGTCTCAAGCTCGGTCAATCTGCCCGGCGTTCTCACACGTGACATATGAGGTAGTGTAGCTGTAGGGAGAACCGGAGTCAAGGCGCTCCAGGGATTCGAGGTTGGCCGCAGCGGCCCCGGTCGGACAGTGCAGGGGTCGAGTGGAGGACGGCCGAAGTCAAATGTCAGATGCTGGATGTAAGAAGTGAGAAGTGAACAAGCCAAGGGAAGAAGGGATCGAGGGATTAGAGGGGTCGAGTGGCAGTGGCGGACGCGGGACCGGATAGTTCAGAATTCAGAAACCAGATACCAGAATGCAGAAGTGATAGGAAAGGGGTCGAGTGGTCGAGAGGACAAGTGGTCTAGTGGTCGAGTGGTCTAATGGTCCAGTGTCAGGAAGGGAATCAAGAGATCGAGAGCTATCGGAGGAAGAGGTATCGAGAGATCGAGGGATAGAGTGGCGGAGGCGGACAGCGGACTGCGGGCAGCGACGGCTCTACCGGAGCGTCGCGAAATCGTCGGGCGTGATTCCGGCCTGGCGTATCAGGGCGCGGAGCGTCCCCTTGGCGAGTTCTTTGTGATCGGGCACGGACAGGCGGCGATGAGGTTCAGACGCGTGCCGCATTATGATATGACTGCCGGTTTGATGGTCGATCTCATAGCCGAGTTTGCGCAGGGCCTTGGCCATGTCGCGGCCGGAGACCACCGGCAGTCGGCTCAAACTGCGACCTCAACCACTTCCTCAGTGATGGCCGGCGGAACCGGCTCACCGTGCTTGGCCAGGCTCGCCATGTAGCCCTGAATCGCATCGGCGATGTTGGCCAGCGCTTCGGCCCGGGTCTTGCCCTGTGAGATGCAGCCGGGCAGGCTCGGACACTCGACCACGAACATCCCGTCTTCGTCCTGCTCGATTACCACGCGGTACTTCAAGATACCTCCATTGACTGATTCTAGCTGAACCTGCCGGGCAGTCAACGTGCGGCCGGGCTGCAGGCCACGCGCCTTCGGCGCGAGGTGCCAGGTACCAGGTTGCAGTCTCGGGCCAGAGCTTGACTGATAACTTGACTAATACGCGCGCCTCCGGCGCGAGTTTCCAGTGACCAGTCTGCAGTTTGCAGGTGGCGGCTACGGACCGCGACTTGACCAATAACTTGACTGATACTTGACTGATTATTAGACTTGCCCGATGATCTTTGAACCGAA
>CAZSUX010000435.1:0-1892 GCA_964610135.1 uncultured bacterium
AGCGTGCAGACAACGGCCTGGCCCTGCGCTAGCGAACCGGGAAGATTGGGAATGAGGATGCTGTCGAGCGTGCCACCCGGACCGGCAAGCGAGCCGGTGAAGCTCAGCGACTCCAGCGGCGACGTGCTCGGTCCGTCAGTGGTGTCGGGGTTGTAGGACATGCTGGTGTTGGCCAGGATGAACTCGCCGAGTGCATAGTCGTGGTAAGGGCCCGGTGCATGAGAGCTCCGGAGTCGGATGGTGTCGGCAATGACGCCGAGGGAGTCATCATCAACGTCGAGGTCCCCTAGCGCTCCGCCGTAGAACTGGAGTATCTGCATCCCGCCGGGCTGGGCCGCGACGTAGGCGTAGTGACCAGCGACGGTTACACGATTAGGCAGGCTGCCCGGTATGTGGTAGTACCCAACCAGAGTCGGGTGTGCCGGGTCGGCGACCGAGACAACAGCGAGTTGGTGGGGATCGGCCGCGACGAAAGCAAGGTCCCCTTTCACGGCCACGCCATTGGCAATGATAGAGCCGCCGCCTCCTACCTCAACCGGATTCGTCGGGTCGATGACCGAGATGACCCGCAGGCCAGCCTGAGAGCCTGCGACATAGGCGTAGTCGCCGCTCACGGCCACGTCACGGGCCCAGCCCAACGCGTTGCAGTGGCCGACTTCAGCCGGATTCGTCGGGTCGGCGACCGAGATAACCCGCAGCCCGGCAGTGTCATCAGCAACATATGCGTAGTCACCAACTATGGCTACGCCATTTGCTCGTCCCGGCGTATCGCAGTACCCGACCTCGACCGGATGCGCCGGGTCAGCGACCGAGATGACGCGAAGTCCGGAGCTTCCTTCTGCGACATATGCGATGTCATCGACGATAGCTGCATCACGCGCAGTGCCTTGCGTGTCGAAGCGTCCAACTTCAACCGGGTACGCTGGGTCGACGACCGATATGACAAGCAGACCCGAGTCCTCGGCACCAACGTAGGCGTATCCCGTGTCGACCGCCACCGTCCAGGCGCGGCCCGGCGTGCCGAGCTGCCCAACCTTGGTCGGGTTGGCCGGGTCGGCGACCGAGATGACACAAAGCCCGGCATCGAAATCCGCAACAAAAGCGTAGTCGCCGCACACGGCTAGATCCATGGCCCGGTCCAGGGTGCTGCAACCGCCTATAAACCGGACGTTGAGCGAGTCGGCCCGCGCGACGCCAACCAGCGCAGGCGGCAGCAGGACGCCGCACCCGAAGTAGATGGCCAAGAAAGCACGAAACCGGAGGAAAAGGACGTGGTTCTTCCCGGACCGGTATGCTTCGTGTCTTCCGTGTCTTCGTGGCGCGATGGTCCTTTCCATCTCTGCCTCCTACCGAATGATGGAGAGTTTCCCGACTCTGCTGCTCTTGCCGTCAGCCGTGACGACCAGATACACATAGATGCCGCTGGCGACCTTTGCTTTCCACTTGAGGTGGCCGTCGCCACTCTCGGTTGCGCTCCAGACCGATTGTCCCGAGGCGTCGTAGACGATGACTCTCGCACCAGCGCTCAGCCCCTGGAAGTGAATCGCATCGTGCTCGGGATTCTGGTGTGGCTTGAACGGTATCGGCACTACCCGGAGCGAGTCGAGATTCTGCCGCGGCTCTGGGCCGCGCACGACAAGGAAGAAGCTGTCCTGCACCCGATACCCAAGTGTATCGAAGGCACTGATGATCACCCGGCCAGAGCAGTTCTCAAGCGACACACCAACGGGAATTACCAACGCCAGCGTGCACTCAACCACCTGCCCGACAGCGAGAGACTCAGGCAGGTTGAGAATGTACACGCTGTCAAGGGCCCCGCCCTGTGCCTCTACCTTTGCCTTGACCCCTCGAAGCGGCGAGCGTCCGGGGCCGTCTGCCGGGTCGGGATTGTA
>CAZSUX010000436.1:0-1892 GCA_964610135.1 uncultured bacterium
TTGTTGCGGTAGTAGCATCACCACGATGAATGACGGCCGACAGCTAACAGCCGACGGCTGACGGCCACGATGCCATGCGCGACATACTGAAGCACAAAGATGCTCCCCGACTCCTCGGAGCTGTCAGCCGTGAGCCGTGAGCCGTAAGCCGTGAACCAATGAGCGAACTCGTCGTCCGCACCGTCGGTCTCAGCAAACGCTATCGTGGCGGCGTCCTCGCCCTCGACCGGGCCGACTTGAGTATCGAACGCGGGGAAATCTATGGGTTCCTGGGCCTGAACGGCGCGGGCAAGACAACTGCCATCCGAATGCTGCTCGGAATGATTGCCCCGACCTCGGGACACGCTGAGTTGTTCGGCCGGCGTGTCCGCGCCGAGGCAACCGGCCTGTGGCGCCGGGTCGGCCATCTTGTCGAAAACGCGACCGCCTATCCCGGGCTCACGGTACGCGAGAACCTCGAACTGGCGCGGCGGCTCTATGACGCGCGCGACCGGAGCGCCGTGTCCCGCGCCATCGAGCGACTCCGGCTCGGCGAGTATGCGGACCGCCCGGCGCGAACCATGTCGCTTGGCAACCTCCAGCGGCTCGCGCTCGCCCGTGCCCTGCTCCATGACCCGGAACTCTTGATTCTCGACGAACCGGCGAACGGGCTCGACCCGGCCGGGGTCGTCGAGATACGCGAGCTGCTGCGCACACTCTCGCGCGAGCGCGGGACGACCGTCCTGATGTCGAGCCACATCCTGACCGAGGTCGACCGCCTGGCCACACGTATCGGTATCGTGCATCGGGGCCGGATGATTGAGGAACAGCCCGCAGAAGAACTCGAGCGGCGACGCAATCGTCGCCTCAATATCGGCGCGCGGGACCTTGCCGCCGCCGACGCTGTGCTCAGGAAAGCGGGCTTCGAGCCGCAGCCTGCGCGCGACGCGGACCCGCCGTTGCTGGAGCTTCGAGACGCAAGAGCGATTGAAGCTCCCGACGCAGTCGCAAGGCTCCTGGTCGAGGCAGGCGTGCCGCCTACGCTGCTGGTCGTCGCGCAGGAAGACCTTGAACAGCACTTCATGCGACTCACAGCCGACGCCGAACCGAGGAACGTATGAGAGGTCTGTCAGCGGCATTCTACGCGGAGGCACTGAAGGCCCGCCGGTCGCTCGTGCCCTGGTTCGTCGGCGCCTTTGCGACTCTGCCTCCGGTGATGCTCGGATTGATGATGGCCATCAAGAAGCACCCGGCCGATGCGCAGCGCTTCGGGCTCCTTACCGAGAAGTCGCGTCTGCTGGTCGGTTCGGTGGATTGGCCCGCGTTCCTCGGCCTGGTCGGGCAGACGATGGGAGCGATGGGCGCAATCGCGTTCGCAGTATTGGCGTCATGGGTTTTCGGCCGCGAATTCGCCGACCGCACGTGCCGCATCATGCTCGCGACCCCGACCCGGCGCTCGGCCATGATTGCGGCAAAGACGGGAGTTGCGGCTATGTGGTGCCTGCTGCTGGCTGCGTGGATGGTTGCTGCCGCCTTCGCCGTCGGGGCGGTCGTCGGCATGCCGGGGCTGACGTGGCCGGTGGCGCGCGACTCGCTTGTCATCGCGGGACGGGCCGCGTTGCTGTGGCTGGCGCTCTTACCGGTGACGGCCTTCGTGGCGTCGGTCGGCCGCGGCTACCTGCTGCCGAGTGGCGTCGCCATAGCGACGATGATCGTGGCGCAGTTCGTCAATGCCACCGGCTGGGCGCCTTGGTTCCCGTGGTGCGTAGCGATGACCAGCGGAGTCCCAGGGGCGCACTTGGCCACAGCCAGCGTGGCGGTTGTCGTCCTTACCGGGGCGTTGAGCATGGTTGCCACCCTGCTCTGGTGGGAACGTTCCGACCAGACAGTGTAGCTACACGCGTCCTTCTTGG
>CAZSUX010000437.1:0-1870 GCA_964610135.1 uncultured bacterium
GGGTCTGACATGGCGTATAGTATCCCAAGCCGGGCCGGAGTCAACGTAGAAAGGGGCTAGGGACAATCGAAGTCAGAAGGCAGGCGCGGCCATGGGCCGCGAGTGACCAGTTTCCAGTTCGCAGGTTGCAGTAGGGCAACGCCGACCGAATTCAGAAGTCAGAGATCAGAAACCAGAATGCAGAAGTGCAAGTGGAAGAGAGATCGAGGGAGAGAGGGATAGAGTGGCGGAACGGCCGGCGAGCGGTCAGCGGTTGCGGTGCTTGCGGGCCGGTCGGTCGTGGGCGATGATGTTGTCGTCCGGGTTCGTGGCGAAGCCGATCTTGCGGCGCGACGGCGCGGGTGGGGTGATAAGACTGCGGATGGCGGCCAGCAGGGATTGGATGCTCTTGTCGTGTACCGCAACCCGGGCCTCAAGCTCGGCCAGCTTGAGAGCAAGCTGACGATGGCTGGCTAGGACCTGGCTCATGCGGACGAAGGCCCGGACAACGAACACGCTGACTTCCACGGCCCGGTCCGTATTCAGTACACTCGCCGCCATGACCGCTCCATGCTCCGTGAAGGCGTAGGGATGGTAGCGCCGTCCGCCCCTGCCCGGTCGGGCGTTTGAGGTCGCAAATTGCGACCTCAAAGCTGTCCACTCTTCTTCGGTCACCTCAAAGGCAAAGTCAGCCGGGAACCGTTTGATGTTCCGTTTGACCTGCTCATTCAGGCGCTTCGTGGTTACGCCGTATGCTGCGGCAAGGTCGTGACTGAGGATAACCCGCTTGCCGCGAATCACGACAATTGCCCGGTCGAGTTGTTCTACCGGCATCAGGTAGTCGGAGTCTCTGGGCGCGGTCACGAGCGAAGGATACCGGCGAGGCATGCTGAGTCAAGGCGCGGCGCGGGAATTCCCGACGTGCGCCGGGCCGCAAGGGCAGTTCCGAGGGCAGAGCGAGGGGAGAGGGATTAGGGACTAGGGGCTAGGGACAATCGAAGTCAGAAGGCAGGCGCGGCCATGGGCCGCGAGTGACCAGTTTCCAGTTCGCAGGTTGCAGTAGACGAACAGGAAGCGGCCTAGTGGTCTAGTGGTCGAGTGGATGGAAAAGGGAGCGAGGGATAGAGAGATCGAGGGATAGAGTGGCGGACGCAGACGCACTGTCGGACAGGGGCCGCTGAGGCCAATTCAGAAGCATGCCCTGAGCGAACGAAGTGAGTCGAACGGGTCAGATGTCAGAAGTGAAGCTGCGGAGGGATCGAGGGAGAGAGGGATAGAGTGACGGAACGGCCAGCGGGCGGTAGTATGCGGCTTGATTGACCTGCTCAACGCGCTATACTGATTCACCATGACCAGGACCGTGGAGAAGATCGCCGCCGAAGTCAGCGCCTTGCCGGACGCGGAGCTGGACGAGCTGTTGGCCTGGCTTGCCGAGTTCGAGTCACAGCGGATGGACTCCTGGGATAAGGAGATCGCCGCGGATGCGCTGCCGGGCGGTCGTTTGCAGGGGCTGCTCGACCGCGCCAAGGAGGACATCGCTGCCGGCCGGACCAAGCCCCTTGATGAAATCCTCGACCACAAGTGATTTCCGGGCGCTGTTCAGCGCCCTGCCGCCGGATGTTCAAGCCCGCGCACGGCGGGCCTTCGTTCTCTGGCGCGCCAATCCTCGGCATCCCTCGCTCTGTTTCAAGAAGACCGGCGACGTCTGGGCAGTGCGAGTCGCACGAGGCTACCGGGCACTCGCACTGCTTGATGGTGATCGGTTCTGCTGGTTCTGGATTGGCGCCCACGACGAGTACGAGAGGCTGATCTAGGGCAACCCGAGCCCGGACTCGATTCCGCTCGAGAATTCCCGGCGACGCGGCAGGCGATTCCTGACGCATCAGCGGGC
>CAZSUX010000438.1:0-1829 GCA_964610135.1 uncultured bacterium
TCGACACTTCCAAGGCAGAGACCGAATTCGGGTGGCGTCCAACTACGACGTTTGCGGCAGGGATCCGTGATACGGTTGCCTGGTACAGTAACAACCTGGACTGGAGCCATCAGGTCACCGAGTCATATCAGCAACGTCACAGGTTGGGCTTGAGGCTCGGTCCAACACGCGGAGGCTATATCCGGAAACGGGCAGATAGTCAAGCGTAATTCCGGGGATAATAATCAATTCCATACCCGTCAAGGCTGGGCGACCTGTGTCAGCATAAGCTGAGTCTAGATGGCGGCGGACGTCTGTCAAGTGCGCGGGCCGAGGGCAGAGGGCCGACGGCTTACGGCTCACGGCTCACAACCCGGGTTCTCTGCCGGAGACCGGCCTTCAGCGCCAGTCTTCGGTCGTCAGGCCCTCGATTTCGCGGAAGTGCGCGTCGCGCGTAATCAGAGTCAGGCTGTGCTGCCGGGCAATCGCCGCAATCCAGATGTCGTTGTCCGGAATCGGACGGCCCTGCCTGCGCAGGGCATCCCTGATTGCCCCGTAGTGCCGGGCCGACTCTACGTCGGGCGGCAGCACTTCGTTCGCAGCGGCGAAGCGGTCAACGCGAGCCACGTTCTCTTCCCGGCGACCAGACTTCTGTGCGCCATAGTACAATTCCCCGAGGGCGACGCTCGGCACGAAGATGCTCTCCGCGGCCAGCAGCGCGGACTGCGCCCCGGGGTTTTGTTCGAAGAGCGCTACGATGAAGTTAGAGTCGAGAAGAACACTACCACTCACTCAGGTCCACCCTCTCGCAATCCTCTTCGACGGCTCGGCGCATAACCTCCAGGTCCTCTTTGGAGAAACCCTGCGTAAACGGAAGCAGGTCCCTTCCTCTTACCGTGCGTGTCTTCCGCTCGGCCAGTGCGCGTGCAAGGTCGAGCACTCTGCGCTGGTCTTCAGCCGGGAGCATGTCGAGCTTCTCTGAGATTTCGGACTTCAGCGAGGAACTTGCGATGATTCACCTCCGGGACCGCGCCGGCGCGGTCGGACATCGGGCCTGCGGTCTGACAGACTTGCTTGCACGAGCGGTTTCTCTCTCTTGGCCTTGCTGGTCAATTATGCGCCTGCCGCTGAGGAAGTCAAGGCATTGCAGGGCGAGTTACCTGGAGGTCGCCTCACGTACCTCGGATGGTGCTGCGGAGAGGCGAGGCAATACGCTTGCGGCGGGGCGCGGGCCGAGAAAAGGACTGAGGACGGAGGGGGAGGAGGAAAGACCGAGGTCGGAGGATGGAGGATTCACGTCAAAGGTCAAGAGCCAAAAGGCAAAGCCGCCGACCGGAGCGGAAGTCCAATGCAGGCAAGAGAGCGGAGTCAAGCCAGCGCGGCACACATCGTCGGAAGCGATGGAAAGAGGGATCAGGCACGGGGCTGGATACCGTTGCAGTAGCAGGAGCGGCGGCTGCTGGTCGTCCCGGAACAGGGACTGGGGCGAATGCCGCCGCGGCACCAGAAGCGGCTGCCGTTGGAGAACCCGGAGCGGGTGCCGGTGCGGAAGCAGAAACGGCGGCTGTTGCGATATGAGGACCGGGTGCGGTTCATGGCGCAGGTGCGGCACCAGAAGGGGACTCTGTTCCGGCTCGATGAGCGGGGGCTAATGCGACACCAGGTCATGGGACCGAAACGACCGCTGTTGCAGTAGCCGGAACGGATGCCGTTTCCGACGCTGTAGCGGCTGCAGGACCGAGGGCCGCATTAGTGGCGAGCATTCCCCATACCGTCTGGGGGATAGGGAAAGCCGGGACAATGCAGAAGTCAGAATGCAGATACCAGAAGTTAGAACTCCCGGGAGGAGA
>CAZSUX010000439.1:0-1829 GCA_964610135.1 uncultured bacterium
GTGAAAGCGCCGGCATCGGCCGCGGTCTGCGCGCGCACCTTCTGAGTCGCAACCTGGGTCCCGTTCGGTATCGCCAGCAAGAATGCGAGAACCGCCACGACCATGATGGCGCCGAACAGCAGAAACTGCCCGCGCGTGTCGTGGAACAACCGCCGGCCGAGATAGAACGGAGACCGCTGACCGGAGGCAGTCCTCCGTCTCCCGTCTCCCGTTTTCATAATTCGTCCTTTTCCCTTTGTCCTTCGTGTTTTCATGTCGCTACCCTGCCCAATAGTCAGTTACGGCGCGGCCGTGGATCGTGATGTTCCATCGCCAGGTGCTCTGCAGTAGGGCGATGAAACCCGCAACGACCGTGTAGGTGTAGGGGCTGTAGAACGGAAACGCCGTGAGCATGGCGCAGTACGCGTCGATCCCTGCCTTGCCCCAGAACAGGCCGAATGGGACGAAGTTGCAGCGGTAGATGTAGGTAAGGTCCACGGCAACGTACCTGCGGGTCTTGCCCGGCGCCGTGCCGATGGTGCAGTTCGGCCTGCCCGTCCTCACGTACGCGTTGGCCAGGCGCGCCAGCCACTTGGCATTATCGCCCTGGAAACCGGGGATGCTGCAAAGGGCCGCCACCGTCTGGTTCGGGTCAGTCACGCCGTACGCACGCAGAATATCCTCAGCGCTGGCGTTGGTCGCCGACGCTATCGAACTCATCGCCATCGCGGCGGCCAGGTGGGTCTTCGCCGTCGCGCTCGTGCCGTTGACCGCTGCCGTGCGGGCCGCGCAGAAAGCGGCGTAGTTGGCCAGCTGCTTGCCGTTGTACAGCATGGAGAGCTCCATCACTACCAGCATAAACAACAGCAGCGCCGGAAAGGTAATCACGGTTTCGAGCAGGGCGCTGCCTTCGGTATCGCGGGTCAGGCGCCGGGCAAAGGAAACCGGAGACCGGGGACCGAGGACCGTCTTCCGCCCTCCGCCTCCCGTCTTCCGTCTCCCGTCGTCCGTCCTATTGATCATTGGAGCGCCATTCTCAGCGGGCTCCAGGCGTAGCCCGCGACCATTGCCCAGATCGTCCCGAGCACGATGGCGAGCCCGAAGGGTATTTTCTGGGTTTCTTCACGGTTGATATTCTGTTTCGGAATCAGCCGCGAGACGCGGGAGCCGATGACGTAGAAGAGGTTCTTGAAGGCCCGCAGCGCCTTGCGATTCCATATCAGCATGGCGACACCAATCACGACGCCGACAATCAGGGAGTAGAACAGCGCCGAGACCACGAACGGGTAGCCTTTCAGGGCCCCGACGGCAGCCATCAACTTCACGTCACCGCCGCCCATCCAGCCCAGCACAAACAACACCAGCAGGGCACCGAAGCCCACGAGTAGACCAAGGCCTGAGGTCTTCAACCCCTGCCAGCCGAGGAACAGGCCGTTAAGCCCGAGCCCCAGGGCGACGCCGGGCAGCGTGGCCCAGTTGGGAATCCTCCGGTACCTGATGTCCCAGTAGGCACACAGTACCAGGAGGAGAAGTGCACAGACATCGATGGCAACCGGCACGGAGCTTGACGTAGTCTGCATCTTTAACGCCCACGGCCGGGATCCCGCAACAGCGGCCCGGCCACCAAACGAACCAAGAAAGCCGGAGCGTTGCTCAACATTGTTGATGCACGTTCCGGCGATCTTGGCATCTTGGTGGCCGGGTCAGATTCAGCGTCGACTACGGCTGTTCGATCGACTGCGACGCTTTAACGATGCTGCGTTGAACGATGCCCTTGACCAGTCTGAAACCGATAATCGCGGCGATGACTACAAACACCACGATCACGATGTACTCGAGCATCGTCTGAC
>CAZSUX010000440.1:0-1825 GCA_964610135.1 uncultured bacterium
GGCGTTGTCGGTAACCGGGCCGATGTCGTACGTGTCGACCGATTCGGGCACGTCCCGCCCGGAGTTGCAGCAGAAGCACCCGAGCGCAATAACGGTGTCGATCGTCCCGACGCTGATGGCGCACGGCTTGACAAAGAGCATGTGCTGAACCGAACTGGACACCGCCACCAGGAAAAGGCCGGCGACAAGCGTGTCTTCCTCAACGACCCCGGACAGCGACCGGGCGTACAGGCTCAACTGATAAACGCCGTTCGGGTTGAACGAAGAGAAGTTGCCGTCAACTCGTGACACGGCAATGCTCGGATTGAGCGTGAACGTCGTGCCGTGGGGACTGAAATCCGTCTCCTTCTTCCCGAACAGGTCGCACCCGGCGACGAGCGCCAGGACGACTGCCGGCAGCACTACGACCAGCACACTTCGTTTCATGATACCTCCGTACCGTGGTTTCATCTTGCTGTGAGAACTCGGGCGCTGTGGCCTTCTTTCTCTCCCGGCCGCGCCCGACTGATGTTCTCTGCCACGCCTAACTTCTACTCCGATTCCCCCACAAGTCAAGCCGGCTGTCGGCTGCCGTGTGCTCCCGCCAATAGCCAATCGGAGACGGGATGGACCGCCAGGCGCGATGGCGAGTCCAAGCCGACAGCTCAAGCACAAACTCAAGCCACAGGAGCCTAACGGCGGCCCGTTCCGGGCTTTGCTTTCCCGCGCCGGCCACTAGCATTGACGCAACTCAGGAGTCAATGATGGATGAGAAATCGACCGTAGTCGTCGGTGCCGGTATGGCCGGTCTGTCCGCAGGATTCTATGCCCGGATGAACGGATACAAGGCGACTATTCTCGAGATGCACTCAATCCCCGGCGGGCTGTGCACGGCCTGGTCGCGCAAGGGCTACACCTTCGACATCAGCATGCACATGCTGACCGGCTCGAAGTCCGGTGCGTTCCATGAGATGTGGCAGGAACTGGGAGTGATGGACGACCGCCGGTTCCACTACCACAATGAGATGTGCACAATCGAGAGCGGAGAACGGAAGCTTTCGTTCTGCACCGACGCCAAGCGGCTTGAGGAACAACTGCTCTCGCTTTCCCCGTCCGACGCGGAGCTCACGCGCGAATACGTCCGGCTGCTCTGCGGTCCCTACATGATGGCCGCGGCAAGTCTGAAGCCGCAGGAGCTCGCCGGGCTGTCCGACTTCCTCAAGATGTCCTTTGCCATCCTGCCGCTGCTCGGTACGTTCCGCCGCTACGGCAAGCAGACGATACAGGAGTTTGCCGGGCGGTTTCGGGACCCATTCCTGCGCGACGCCATCCGCATGACCATCGACGGGCCGGGCTGGCCGATGACCCGCTTCCCGATGGCCGGTCTGGCCGGGTTCTTCAAAAGCTCCATCTCCGAGGCCGGGGTTCCCATCGGCGGCTCGCAGCAGGTAGCTTACACCATTGCCGAGCGGTACAAGAAACTCGGCGGCGAATTGCGCCTCAAGACACGCGTCGCGGACGTGCTGGTCGAGAACTGCCGCGCGGTCGGGGTGAAGCTGGCGGACGGCAGTGAAGTGCGGGCAGACGCGGTAGTCTGGGCAGCCGACGGCCACACCCTCATCTTCGATATCCTGGGCGGACGGTATATGGACGACAAGATCCGCCGGATGTACGAAGAATGGATTCCGGTCAGACCGGTGGTCCACGTCTGCCTCGGCGTGGCGCGGGACATGTCCGGCGAGCCCGCCCGCCTCAGCCTCAAGCTCGCGCAACCGATAACCGTGGCCGGTGAGGAGCGCACGTGGCTATCGGTCCTCCATCATTCCTTCGACCCGACGATGGCGCC
>CAZSUX010000441.1:0-1823 GCA_964610135.1 uncultured bacterium
TGCCTGACCGTTCAAGGAGGAATGCGTGATGACCCGATTTCTGCTCATTCTCACGACCGGCTTGGCTTCAGTGCAGGCTGCCGGTTTCCAGATCCCTCGATACCGATTGACTCCCGGCACGAAGCTATGGTACACGGACGAGATTGAGACCAAGGATCCCCGCGGTGTGAGCCACAGCAGCCGACTGCGAGAGCACTGGGTACTCAGTGATTCCGGCGGCATGTTCAAGGTACTGCTACGAGTGGTTGACGGAGGAAACGAGACCGATACTGCGGGCAAACGGACCGAGGTACCTGTCGCGACCGGCTGGGAGCTGTTTGAAATGACGACTGACGGCAAACTGCTGCGCGACCAGTCAACGGTGAGCGTAGACGTATCCGCGCTGTTCCCGCCATTGCCGGCTGATTCGGCTGCGGCTGTGGACGGCTGGCAGCAGAAGGACACGCTGGTCGGCTCGGTGGGCTCCTACCGGCTCGACAACAAGAGCCTCTCGGACAGCCTGTGGTTCGTGGACTATACCCAGTCGTCGCCGCTCGACATCGTCTATGGAGCACCTGCGAGCGAAGCGCGTATCGTCGTCGACACCAGACGCGGGCTGCCTCTGCGGCGCGAGGACCGCAGCGCGGACACGGCGAGCGGGCGCGAATCGCGAGCGAACTTCAGGCTCGATTCGCTGACGAAGTTCGACGTCGCGAGTCTCCAGCCAAAACTCCGTGACGTCATCGGCTACTTCGACGTGAACCGGGCGTATGAGAAGGAACTTGAGAGCGGCGACCCTGAGGACACCAGCGGAACGGTCGAGAACCGCGGCATGGCGATGCTGCGGAACGCGCTGCAGCGGGTGCAGGACAGCACGGTCATCGGCCTCCTGAACCAGGACATCAGGCGGCACGAACAGTCAACCGAGTACCAACTTTCCCGGTTGCGGGCTCGTCTGCAGTGGCGGGGCAAGCCGGCGCCGGACTGGAAGCTCTCCGACCTGTCCGGCCGGAGGCACTCGCTCTCGGACTATCGCGGCAAGGTGATCATTCTCGACTGGTGGTACAAGAACTGCCCGTGGTGTATCCTCGCGATGCCGGCGCTGACCGAAGTGGCGCAACGCTACGCCGACCGTGGCGTGGCGGTATTTGGGATGAATGTGGACCGGGACGCGAATAGCGCCCGGTTTGCGGTCGACAAAGTCAAGCCGGGCTATCCGAGCCTGCTGGCCGGCAGGGATGTGGCAAAGGAATACGGTGTGACCGGCTATCCGACGCTCTTCATCGTTGACAAGCAGGGCAAGGTCGCGGATGTTCATACGGGGTACTCAAAGGACCTGACCACCAGTCTGTCCAAGCAGCTCGACGCGCTGCTAGGGCCGTAGAGCTTGATTCCACTGGTGCCGCGGCCACATATGGTGCTGCGTTTCACTTGACAGCGTCAGGCGGGAAGGTATTCTTATCCTGAGAGTAGTCCAGCCAACGTGTCGCGCGGACTCCGCAGTCCAATGGACGCACAAAAGGAGGTCCGATGTCAGACAGTGAGAGAGTAGTTGCTCCCGTGCCAGTCCCATCGACAAGACGTGCGAAGGCAGTAAGCACCATCGCCATCGTGGCCGGAATCGTGGCAGCCGTGGTCGGGCTTGTGGGCGTACTGACCGGCAGCGGCGGCCTGGACCCGATCGACTTGCTGCTCTTCGCCGGAGGTATGCTGATGAGCGTGCTGGGTTTTCGGGGCCTGCGCCGGGCCCGCGCGAGCAAGCCCTAGCTAATTCCGGCGCCACCGCGACTGCCCGGCGCTGCTGACGCGCCGCAGCGCGATTCACTAGCCGTCCCTTCTTCATT
>CAZSUX010000442.1:0-1817 GCA_964610135.1 uncultured bacterium
GAGGTCGCCACTCACGCCGAAGTCGCCGCCGATTGTCCGAACGTAGCTGAGCAGCGTTCCCTCCTCGGCTTCGCCAACCGCTGCCAGGCCGGTGTCTTCCCGGGCGGTGTCGAGCAACGCCTGAAGTCCGGAAGTGTCCGGCTTGGCGCTCGACCCCGTGTCGGTCTTTGCTGCCTGGCCCGTGTCCGCACCAGGCCCGGCCTTCAGCTTATCGTCAAGCGTCTTCAGCGCGTCGTAGGTTGCGCGTTCTTCCTGGACAAGCTGGAACTCGAGCTGCGCGGTCTGGCCAATCAGGTTCTTGGCGCGTTCACGGTCCACTCCCGGCAGCTGCACTAGTATTCGGTCCCGGCCGACCTTCTGGATGATTGGCTCGAAAACACCGAACTGGTCCACGCGGTTCCGGATGACCTCGAGCGCCCGGTCGCCCGCATCCGCGGCCTCATCGGCCGACAGCTTGCTCTTGTCGACCTCCAATGTAAGCTGCATGCCGCCGACAAGATCAAGACCGAGGTGCAACGAGCGCTTGTGGATGCCGGCCTTCCGTTGCTGGAAGTCGGCCATCTCGACCTGGACCCGGGCGCTGTCGTCTGCCGTCGCGGCCCGTGCGAGTTTGACTTTGAGCGCGCTCTCCTGCCCGGGCAGCACGAAGTAAAGCTGGTACGTAGGCCACAAGGACCAGATACCCAGCGCAACGGCTGCTATGAAAACAGCAAACTTGATTCTAGCACCTTTCACAAGAGTAGACCTCCATAGTCCGCTTCATTTCCTCAACCGCACGTTGCAGCCCCACAAAGACCGCCCGCGCAACTATCGCAAACCCGATGCTATACCCGGCAGCGAACTTGCTCTTCAAGACCGGCACGACGTTTCGGTAGTTCAGGCCGTGTCCGACATGAACCAACAGACCCGCCTTGGTGGCAGCCCTGCCGGCCGTAGTCAGTTCGTCCAGTAGTCGCGGACCGCGAGACCAGCCCCGGCTGTACCGATCGGTGTTCAATTCAACCACATCCGCCCCGATCCTGGCCGCTGCCTCGACCTGTGCGGTATCCGGTTCGATGAAGACACTGACGCATATCCGCGCCTTCTTCAGGCGCTGCACCACGGGCTCCAACCTGCTCCTCTCCTTCAGCAGGTCAATGCCGCTCGTCGTCGTGACTTCGCTCTTCAATTCCGGCACCAGCGTCACCTGGTCCGGCCTCGTTCGAGCCATCAGCCGAACGAGCTCATCGGTCGCCGCCATTTCCACGGTAAGTTCGGTCTTCGCCGTAGCCCGCAGCAGCTCGACATCACGGTCGGTGATGTGCCTGCGGTCGCGCCGCAGGTGAACGGTAATCCCATCGGCCCCGCCCAACTCCACGGCCACTGCCGCCTGCACGGGGTCAGGAGTCGACTCCAGCCGGGCTTGGCGCAGCGTCGCGACGTGGTCTATGTTAATGGACAGAATGGGCATGATGGCCGGGATTCTAGGCCAGAAAGCCACAATAGTCAAGGCAAGCGGGATAGCGGCCCAACCTCCGAGTAGACTGTCACTTGGAACCGAGACCCGCGAACCCGTTGACCCAACAGACGACTGCTCGTCCCGACGCCAGAGCAGACCAGCGCAGTCTGCGGTTCCCCCGGGGACGCGGACGATCACAGCCGTCAGCTGCTGGAGACGCGTGGGCTACGGCTCTGCCGAGCCTTGACCTATCCGCTGTTGGTTGACATCCAAGCGTTTTGCCCTAGAATGGCCGTGCTTTGCCGGGATAGCTCAGTTGGTAGAGCACGGGACTGAAAATCCCGGTGTCCACAGTTCAATTCTGTGTCCCGGCACCTTC
>CAZSUX010000443.1:0-1790 GCA_964610135.1 uncultured bacterium
CGGCAGGAAATAGTCGGTCAGGTTCGGCGCACCGAGGCGTTCGTCAAAGACCCCGGCGCCCGGGGTGATGTCGTCAACTACGACCGGCGTGAAGCCCGGCATGCCCGCGGAGTAGTGGCAGGCGATGCGCGCAGTGCCGTCGGCCGGGTCGAGATCCATGGTCCCGAATCCGGTCTTGCGGTACTGGGAGTTGATGCCCGAAGCCATCAGGTCGGGGTCGAGCCAGTTCCACGCGCTCGTGGTCTTGTCGTAGAAGTTGTAGCGCATGGTGCGGTCCGACCAGGGCGTAGCCGAGTTCGCGTACATCCAGGTGACGTGTATGCCGTAGGCCGGGTCGTTGATTACCCATTGCAGGGCCGGCCCGGAGTTCTGGTCGTCGTAGGTGGTGCCGCCCACCGTATCAATCACGCCGACCGGGAGCGGCCCGGCCATAAGTGCGACGCCGCAGAGCGAGAGGAGCACAATCGCAGTCTTCATCGAGCCTCCTGGACGATTAGGTTGAACTACCTGCGTCTTGGGACACGGAGACTCTAGCGGAACTGACGCGATACGGCAAGCCCGGTTGGATTGACACCGCCGGCTGCTGCGGCTATACTTGCGCAGCCTCGAACCGGTCCGAACCATCGAGGCTGACCTGCTCCAAGGAGCACGATACTGCGCAAGACTCTGATTCTCTGGGTACTCCTCGCCGGCGTCGGAGCCGGCGCCACCCTCAGTGATGCAACCGTCAGGCAGCAGATAAGGCCGCGATTCTCGGTTGATATCAACGGCTACGTCTGCAACTGGGACAATATCGGCCGGTTCGTGCTGCCGGGCGAGACGCTCAGGCTCGCGACGTCCGACGATGCGAACAGCAGCGGCTGGGTCGCGTCGGCCGGGGAGTTGGTTGACGTGGGAGACGCGACCGGCTGGGTCGCACCGGCCGAGCCGGGCCTGTACCCGATCATCGTCACCAGCGGGACGACGGTTCGGCGTGTCAACGCCTTCGTGATGATTCCCTATGACAGCCTCGACAAGAAGGGATACCTGAGGGGCGTGAGGATTGGCCGGTATCCCAAGCCCATCGAGGAGTTCCCGAACTTCACGAAGCCGAGAGGATTCATCATCACCACGCCCGACAACCTGGACACGCCGGTGTCGCCGCACTACACGCTGCGCGATTTCGCGTCCCGAACGATGGGCGGGTTCCCCAAGTACACGGTTCTGCGCGAGGAGCTTGTCGTCAAGCTGGAACTGCTCACCGACCTGGTGAAGAGCCGCGGGGTGATGTTCGACCGTTTTGTCGTGTTCAGCGGGTATCGGCCGCCCGCGTACAACTGGCGGGTCGAGCGCGGCCACAACAGTGCGCACATCTATGGCGGGGCGGCCGACATCATCGTTGATGCCAACGATGACGGCCGGCTCGATGACCTGAACCACGATGGCCGGTCAGGTAGCAGGGACGCGAAACTGCTGGCCGCATGGGCTGAAGAGCTGGAGGCGAAGTACCCGGAACTGGTCGGCGGCATCGGCTGGTACAGCCGCACCCGGCGCCACGGGGCGTTCATACACGTTGATGTCCGCGGCAAGCACGCCCGCTGGCATCAGTGAAAGTTCGAAGTTCGAACGCCGAACGCCGAGGTTCGGTTCCAGGAACTCACGACACTGTGGAAATCCGAATTCCTGAGTTCGGCGTTCGTAGCTCGGTACTCGGCGTTTCCTGATGAGTCCGGTAAAGTCAATCGGCATCATCGTCCTTTCGGCGATGGTGATGATCTGGTCCGAAATCTACTTCCCGGTCAAAGAGAGCA
>CAZSUX010000444.1:0-1786 GCA_964610135.1 uncultured bacterium
GCCTGCGCCAGCGCGGCCGCGTTGTCGAGCAAAGCCTGCCGGTACGAACCGTGCAGCGGGAAGTTGGTGAGGGTCACGTGCTTTGCCCCCAACCCATCGGCCAGCGGCTTGCCGGTGTCTGGCCCTGACTGCAGGTTGTCAACGACCAGCTTGACGCCGGAGTCCGAGGCAACGCGGGCCAGGCGGGTCAGCTCCTGTGCGGTGAAGTCCTCAGCGCGGCCATAGGTCGCGACGACCCGAAACCCCAGCCACTTGAGGGACGGCGCCTGCTGCTCGGCGGCGATGACTGCCGGCAGTTCTTTGCCTGCCAACAATGCCCGAGCAGCGGCCGCGGCTGAGTCGACCTCGGACTCGTAGCGCGTGACGGCCAGCCGATAGGTGTCGGCACGTGCCGTGTCGATTTCCGCCAGCAGTGCGGCAATCTCAACGGCTGCCTGTTTCTGCAGTTCGGGAATCATCCAGTTCCCCTGCGTCGCCAGCGTCACCTTGCGCGGCCCGGGCGGGATGATTGCCTTCTCCAGCGAGGGATACCAGGCTTCCCAGCCATGGTTCAATATCAGCCGGGCGTTGTTCGCCGCAGCTACATCTGACGGCTTCAGGTCGAAGTGGCCCGGGCAGAGCCCGGCCGGTGCAATCGTCGTGACCGCGAACCGTCCCGGAGCAACAGCCTCGACAATCGCCGAGATGAGCGTCGTCGAAGCCACGATACGTGGCCGGCGGGTGGCCTTGGTGGCGCAGCCGCCCGTGAGCACGGCGGCGAGTGCAATCGCAGCCGCGAAGCGAATGTGCTGGTTCATCTAGCGTTGCTCCAGGTTGAGCCCAAGGGTGAAAGAACGCCCCGGCATCCGGTACAGGCCGGCCTGGGTCCCGGGCAGGTCGGCAAACGTGTCGTACCGGTGGTCGAGGATGTTCTCGACCGATGTGAAGACGCCGAGCCAGGATAGGATTCCGTACCCGGCGCGCAGGTCGAACGTGTAGTACGCGGGTATTGGGGACTGCGAGCTGTCGGCCGCGAAGTAATGGGCGATGTGCTGGAAGGAAAGGTCGAGGTCGAGCTTCCGAAGCGTAGCTCCGGTGGAGAGGTTGAGCTTGGACCCGGCACGGGCGCGGGTTTTCACGCCGAAGTCGGTCAGCGTGTAGGCGAGGTTCGAACGCCACGGCCCGCGGCGTAGCTCCACACCGGTCTCGATGCCCCTGAACAAGAAGCTGCCCGTGTTCTGGAACTGGAGCGGCGGCACGCGGCCGGGAACCGGGACCGCTTCGATGAGATTCTCGCCCTTGAGAATGAAGGCGGCGACATCGACGTTCAGGCCCGCAACCAGAGGCTGGTTCACACCGACCTCGTAGTTCCACGAGACTTCGGGCTTCAGGTTTTCATTCTTCGGCGGCAGGACCGACGTGTAGTTGAGGGGCGCGTAGCGGAACCCGCGGTTGACGTTCGCGCGCACGGTCGTGCCGGTCGGGATGCGGCCGACGATGCCGACCTTGGGGCAGAGGGCCGGGCCGCCGATGTTGTCGTATTCCAGGCGCAGCCCGGCGTTAGCCGTGACCGGGCCCAGCGTCTGCTCGTCCTGGGCAAACACGCCCGCCTGCTGCCGGGTCCACGTAGTCGCGGTGAAGTCGGACTGAATCCACGTGCCGGAAAGAAGATTGCCTTCGACACCGGCCTGGACCAGGTTGCCGAAGTCGAAACGGCGGTGGCCGTGCAGGGTCACGCCGTCGGTGAAGTCGGTCGAGTGCCAGCCGTCGGTCGGGTCGAAGACGTGCTCGCCGAACGTCCGGTACA
>CAZSUX010000445.1:0-1782 GCA_964610135.1 uncultured bacterium
CGCGATGCGGCCGGACTTGGGCTTGTCGAATGGAATGCTCTTGGTTGAGTAGAGCGCACTCCACGCCGCCTCGTCTATCTCGGCCCGCAACGCCCGCTTCAGCCGGTCATACGGCTCCTGGTCGCCGCAGAAGTAGGCGTGGCGGACGAAGAAGCTCTCGCCGTTGTAGTCGGTGTCTATGAACCAGCAGGCGATGTCGTCGGTCTTGTTCGAGCGAATCTCGCCGGTCGTCGGGTCGTACACGTCCACGCCCCGAATCTCAACGACGTACTTCCCGTCCTTCTGCGGCAGCAGCTTCCCGGTCTTCGGGTCCACTGGCGCAACGTCCGGCTCGCCGAACACCATGAACAGGTTGGCCGCGCCGGTCTTCTTCAGCAGTTCCTCGCCCATCGAAAGGTCCGGGTTCATCAAGGCCGGCAGGACGACCAGCTTGCCGTAGCGCCGCGTCTCCTCGCGCACGTGCGGATCAAACGCGAACCCGCACACGACCAGCACGTCAAACCCGACGCCCAGCACGGCTTCCTTCGCCGCTTCCTTCACCTGCTCCGGCCCGACCGTGCCGTGCTCCGGTCCGATGGACACAGCTATCCGCCTCCGCTTGCCGGTCTCGGTTTCGGTGAACTCGCCCGATGCGTGCAGCCACGTGCCCGCGAAAGGCTCCAGCCGGTCAAAGGCGATGCGGAACTTCTTGTCCGTGCTCTTCACGCCGGCTTTGCGCAGGTTGTTCAGGATGAGGGTGACGAACTGTGACGTGTCCTCGCGAAAACGGGGACTGTACCGCGCGTCCTCGCGCTCCGAGGGACTGTCCCCGCTTTCGCGCGCGCCGGTCATGTCCCTTCGCTCCTCGTCGGTCGCAAGCACCCGGTGCGGCGACAGGCTCTCGACCGTGAACGGCCCGGTCACGCGGATGCGTTTCTTATCCTCGTACGGCTGGTCGTACAGCAACTCGGTATCGGCACGCTTCGCAATCGAGGCATCGATCTCCTGCTGCCGCTCTCGCCGCAGCTTCCACCACTCGGCGTGCGCCTTCTTCGCATCTACAGACCACGACTTGTCGGCTTCTCGCGGGACCTCCCATTCCTGCCACCTATGCTGGAGCGCCTTGTTCAGCTCCTTGCGCAGCGGCTCCAACTTCTCCTGCCACTTCGCGTGGATGGCGTCTATCTCCTCATTGTTGGCGATGGACTTCAAGGTCACGTGCGGCACGCGCTTGTATACGAAGCCCTTGCGGATGTCGGTGCCGAACTTGCGGTCAGGCGCAGGCACCGGACTCGCGCTTGACTCCTGCTCCTTGTCATACCCCTCGCGCGTGTCTGCCAGAAGGTAGTAAGGGAACTTCGCCGCCATCAACCGCGTCCGCGCCAGGGCCAACGCCACCCGGCTCGTGTCAATCGTAATCCACCTTCGCCCCCACTGCTCTGCCACATACGCGGTTGTCCCGCCACCGCACGTCGGGTCCAGCACCAAGTCGCCAGGGTCTGTTGTCATTTGCAGACAGCGTTCGGCAACCTTCGTGTTTGTCTGCACTACGTAGACCTTCGGGTCACCGAACCCGGCGGTGGTCGTATCATCCCAGATGTTCGTAAACGGATAGACGGGGAAGTCATCGAAGAACCTGACGTACCGCAGCGTATTCCCAGCGGGCACGACGCGGTCGGCAGTCTGCAATCTGTCCATCCCCAGACGGTTCGTCTTCCATCCACCTTTCGCGGGGAAGAACTCCACGCCTCTATGCAGGACGGGGAATATGGTTGTTGGAGGCGCCGTCTGTGAAGTCAGGTT
>CAZSUX010000446.1:0-1739 GCA_964610135.1 uncultured bacterium
GGATGAGGCCCTCGGCCCGGTTCTGTTCGCTCACCGGCCTCGCTTCTTCGATGTCTTGGGCGGTAGCGACTCCAGAGGCCGAGATCAGCCTGAGCCAGTAGTGCGTTTCCCGTGCCTCTTTGCAGGCAATCGAGCACTTTGAGAGGAAGTCCGCGCGACTCTGACTCGCTTGGGCCTCTTCGATGTTCGCTCCGACCGAAGTCCCGGAGCGCAGGAGTTGGCTGGCCAGAATTCGGGACGTTGGCTCCCGACGGTCAAGAGCCCGGCACAGCGCGACAACCCGGACGCCGAACGCGAATGTCCGTTCAGTCAGGTCCCGCTTGCTCTCCGTCACCTCACATCCTCATTTCACTATTCACCCTTCACTCTTCACCATTCCCGCGCTACTACGCTTACTAATACGCTCACTTGAGGGTAGTACGCTTACTCCGGACTTGCTGCCAGCGGGCCGCCGGGCCGCGGCCTCGGCAGGTTGCTTCTCCGGCCTTCTTCAGTTCGGCCAGGAGCAGCCGAATCCACTCGCGCCCGACTCCGGGGCAGGCCCGCTCAATGTCCACGAGGCGGAACTCTCCGGATTGAGCGCGTACGGCCCGCAGGACGAGTTCCCGCTTGGCACCGCGCGGCGCCTGGACCTGACCCAGCCTATCCTCGAATTCCCGATAAGCGGTCTTCAAGGTGTACAGCACGAAGTTGATGTAATGCCAAGGGTTGTGCTTGTCCTGATGCCAACCCTCGGAACTCAACTCCAGCGTTTCGTAGTAGCGTTCCTTGTTCTGCTCTATCGTTCGCTCCAGGCTGATGTACCGCCCGACCTCGTAGCCAAGATGGTAGCACTGGAGCAGGAGCAGCAGGCGCGAAACCCGGCCGTTGCCGTCGCGGAACGGGTGGACGCAGAGAAAGTCGAGGTTGAATCCCGCCATGGCGATGGCCGGATGGACCGTGCGCTCGCGCTGGAGGTCTTTCCACAGGCTGACCGCTTCGCGGAGTCCGGCCGTGATCTTGTCCGGGGCGACCGCGTGGAACCGGACGCGCTGACGTCCGTCCGGGTAGTGCTGGATGATATCGCATGGT
Source organism: uncultured bacterium (assembly GCA_964610135.1). Classification (GTDB taxonomy): domain Bacteria; phylum Hydrothermota; class Tepidihabitantia; order Tepidihabitantales; family Tepidihabitantaceae; genus UBA2258. Next base: position 1,072 of record CAZSUX010000446.1, read on the forward strand.
TTGGTTCGGTACTTGCCGGCGTCCCATATCTCACCACGGGCCAGCCGATGAAGGTGTTTGACGACCGCTTCCGTGACCTCCATCCGGCCGCTTCGTTCATGCACCTCTTTCAGCGCGTCTCGGTATCCGCGAACCTCCTCTTCATCGCGGTCCCGCAGCAGCGAACGTCCGACGACAACCGGTCGTACTCGGGCCGGGGCGATAGTGACGCCTTCGATGCGGTTCGACGACACGGCACTCTCAATCAGCGCATGTTCGCGCAGAACCTTGAGCCGCTGCGGAGACTGGCGCGTGAACAGCTCCTGACGGCCCTGCGCCTTGTCCAGGTCGGCCAGGTACCATGCAGTAGTCGCGGGAATCGTATCCAGTCCCGCAGCAAACCGGCGCAGGGTCATTCAGTCGCCTCCTTCATCGTATCCTCAAGCCACCTGTGGACCGAGCAACCTCGCGCCCGCCCTCGGTTTGGACTATTCGGAACTCCCGAATAGTTGAACCCGTCTCCTCAGGCTGGCTGCGTCTACGACAAACCTGTAAGAAGCCCTTACAAGTTGAGTCACTCCCGCAGGCGAACATCTGTCCGGCGGTCGGCACTGCGGGCATCCTGTCCGTCATCTTCGCTCCGCAACCGGATACCCGAGTCCGTTCAAGTTCTTTCGTATCTCCTTCTC
>CAZSUX010000447.1:0-1725 GCA_964610135.1 uncultured bacterium
CCGAGCAGTGCGCCGCGGTCAGTCGCGGCGAAGATTTCCCTAAACAACTGGCAATACGTCAGTTGCGATCCGAGAGCCGCCCGGCCACGGCGCCGGTCGGCTGAGTCGGGATTCGACCCGCCGGCAAGCTGGGCGGTGGGGCGAAGTGGGGAATCGGCAGTTTGAAGTGCAGAGCGCACGATTTTTTCAAGGAGTGCAGTGCGGCGTGTTCTGCGAGCAAATCAACATTCCCTGGTAGGTTTGGCAGGGGAATGGTGCCAGGTATTGTGGTGGCTCGGAAGCGGACGCCCACGGGGAAGTCCGATAACGGGAGAATACCTGCTTTTTTTTGCTTGCATCGTGGGTCAAAATGGGTAGAAGTAGGGCATCTGACATGTGGAGCGGGTCGAAGTGGGGCATAGAGGATGGGTAACTCCGGATTCGGGCACCTGAGTGGAGTAACCAGCCATTCTCCTTACCGGCGAACATGAACTGGTTCTCGATGAGAAGAACAGGCTCACAATACCGTCAAAGATCCGCTCTGCAATGGACCCAGAGAGGGACGGCGAGTGCTTCTACCTGGTCATCGGGACCGACCACAACCTCGAGCTGCACATGTCGAAGCGGTTTGAGGACGAGGCCGCCCGCATCGATTCGACGCTGCTGCCGTCGGACGATCTGCAGGACTACATCCGGATCAGCTTTGCCACCGCCAGCAAACTGGAGTGGGACAAGCAAGGCCGCGTACTGCTGCCTGACAAGGCGGTCAAGCGCGCGAAGCTGGGCAAGGAACTGACCTTGGCATGCGTCAGGGATCACCTGGAGCTTTGGAACCGGCAGGACTGGGACAACTTCGTCGAGTCCCGGCTGGCGAGGGTCTCGGAGCTTCGGAGCCGCGCCAGGGAGTCGGTCCGCAAGGAAAGAGGTCTTGACAAGTAGCGGCTGGAAGTACCCCTGCCTTTGCCACGAGGCGGGCCGCCGCAAGGGCTCGCAGCGGCATGGGCGGGTTGGACGCGACCATCAAGGAGGATGATCGCGCCGGCGGCAGGGAGGCCGCCGGGGATCAGCGAAGCGGCCGAGGGGCTGTGCCGTGACGTGACTGCACTTCTCTCGTGATGCCGGCTGTTGCCGGGCCATTGCGGACGTCATGGCGTCGCAGGCCAGGATGAGGCTCGCCTGGCCGGCCGCCACAGCGGCGCAGTTCGGCAGGCGCTTCGCGGCAGCAGGTCGGCCGGTGCTGCAGGATGTGTTACGGTCGATCGCCGGACGTAACACCTGGGCGGCCAGGGAGGGTTGCTCAGGTTGGTTCTTTTGCGTCCGGCAACGGGGCGAAGGATCGCCTCGTGCGGCAGGAACGGGAACTGGGTCGTCGGTGCAGTGCCCTGCGAGCCCGTCTGTTTCGCAGGGAGTCTCCTCGGGTCGCACGCCGCCCGGAGACGGCGTGGGCCCCCCTCATCGCGATGTTCTGTTTTCCCAAGTAGGCTGGACGAGCGTGCAGGCACCTGTTCACGAGCCGGTGCTGGCCGGGGAGATTCTGCGCCGCGTGGGCCGGCCGGCCGGCGGGCTGCTGGTGGATTGCACCGTCGGCCTGGGCGGCCACGCGGCCCGCCTGCTGGCGGCGGCCGATCCGGCGGTGCGGCTGCTGGGCGTGGACGTGGACGAGCGGAGCCTGCGGCACGCGGCTGAGGCGCTTCGGCCGTTCGGCGAGCGCGTGAGGCTGGTGAGGGCGAACTTCGCCCGGATCGG
>CAZSUX010000448.1:0-1714 GCA_964610135.1 uncultured bacterium
CCTAGCGCGGCCTCGGAGGCCGCAACCAAACTTGACAAGCAGGGCGCTCCCTCTTTGATAGAGTGTTAGAGTCCGCGTTAGTGTTGATTTGGTCTCAACACCCTAAAAGGAGCGCCCGTGAACGAATTCCTTCAGCGACATGGCAGCAGGATAGTCGGCGTACTCTGGGGTTTTGACCGGCTGCTCTTCCAAGGGACCTTGCGCTCGATCAGCTGTGTGAGGGCTCTCGATCAGTTCCTCGGGGCTCACCATATTCTGTATAAGGATTTTGCCACCTTCGTCCAAGGCTGCACCACCTAGATCGAACGCCGTGGCAAAGCCGTAGGCCATCGCGCCGGATGGCCGTACCAGTATATCGGGAGGCCCTCGTTGTCCAATGAGGGCATGGCCCGCTGCCTCGCCCGCGAGCAGGGCGTCGAGAGGGGACTTGTCTGCGTGTTCTCGGCAGTGGAGGGCTGCCAGACATTCGACATCTGTCGCTACCGGGGAAGTAAACGCCTGCGCGTTGTCAGCCGTCAGCGCAAGTGCCGCTTCTTCTGCTTCTACTTCATGGACCGGGAATTCGGCTTCATGCACGTACGGCTCTAGTCTTGGCTGCCCTTCAGCATTCAGGTATGTCTCAACGGTCGTTCTTTCTTTGCCCGGCAACCGGCACGCGAGGGGATTGGTTTTGTCCAGAGGGACAACACCTTCACGGCGGTGGACGACCTGAAACGTGCCCGGGTGCTTTTGGATAGACTCACCAGTCGGAACTGGGCCAGGACTTAGAATCGCCGGGCCGACCGGGCGAACCCACTGCTGCCGGTGCTGGGGTTGGTTGGCCGATTCGGCTGCTATTGGTCAATCCGCCAGAGCGAAGTCGCCATTGATGTAATGTTCCGAGACAGGCAGAGCCTTCAGGCTGTCTACCCGGCCCTCTGCCGCCATGCCATGGAGCACTTCCACAGCCGTGACGTGATGCGTTTCCTCAGCGGCAGTACGGCCGGGCAGTACGCCCGCGAGGTCGTCACCGGCAGGCGTGAACGGATCGAGGGCGTACGCATCAAGCATGGCGTCAACAACAACTCGATCAAGATGTACGACAAGCAGGGATCGGTCCTGGGGATTGAAACGACCATCAATTACCTCCGTCCTTTCCGGGTGTTGCGCGGTGAGCGGTCCGCTGGCGCCGCGGCTTTGACCTGGCGACCGATGCGTAAGGGGGTCAGTGACACGAACCGGCGCGTGGCGGTATCGCCGGCAGCCAATGAGCGCTATTTGCAGGCGCTCGCCGTAGTCGGCGAGGAAACACCCTCGCACCGTATCCTCGATTCCGTCAGTTCACCGGTATACAGGCAGGGCCGGCGCTACCGGGCACTTCATCCAGCCTCGCCCCAGGAGGCCAGGCTCTTTCAGGTAATACTGGCTGGTGAGCACCTGCTGGCGGACTTCACCAACCGTCAGCTACAACTGCACCTCTTTGATGCACCGGCCAATAACAAGAAGGAGTGTCGCCGTCGTAGTGCCCTTGTCTCGCGGCACTTCCGACTGCGACGCGCCCATGGCCTGATCCACAAGCTTGCCAAACATCGGCGCTATCGCGTTACACCGCGTGGCCAGACCGTTATGACTACGGCGTTGACCTTCCGCCAGACTGATGCCGCACTGCTCAAACGCGAGGCCGCCAGAGGAAACATCTTTCAGAAGACGACGATCCTGTACGCTTGTAGTACAG
>CAZSUX010000449.1:0-1712 GCA_964610135.1 uncultured bacterium
GCTGAAAAAGACGCCCTGCGAACTACCCCGGGAACCGTCCCGGGAACGGTTCCCAACGTGGTTCACGCTGCAGCTCGGACCAGGGTTTGGGCCGCGATTCCGCAGCGGGTTGCCGGCTTGAAAGCCATCGGGGCTGCCGCGGCGATTGTCAGCATGACTTCTGTGACCACAGACGAGCCGAAGTGGAAGGCGACTCGAGAAGAGATTCAAGCGGCGGTCCGCAGCGTCACTCCAACGGCAACTCTGACCGCGTTTCCGGTCGCGGTTTGCGACGCGGTCCTCGGCGCGATTCGTTGACTGACTTTGGCGGCAGGGTAGAATCAGGCCGCTACAGGCCATGACCGAAGCACGACATCCTGGATCACCCTCACCCCAACCCTCTCCCTCGAAGGGCGAGGGAGTGACGAGGCGCGATGAGTCCATCGCGCTGGTGCACGACCGCCTCGCCAAGGCGAAGAACGTGATGGTCATCACCGGCGCGGGCGTCTCGGCCGAGTCCGGCATCCCGACCTTCCGCGATGAGAAGGGCCTCTGGCAGGAGTTCAACCCCCAGGACTATGCGACCCGCGAGGCGTTCAAACGCGACCCGGCAAAGATCTGGAAGTGGTATGACGAGCGACGGGTGAAGGCTGCGCAGGCCCGTCCCAACCCGGCCCACGTTGCGCTCGCCGCGATGGCGCAGTCGGGCCGGCGGGTGTTCATCGTGACCCAGAACGTCGACGACCTGCATGAGCAGGCCGGCTCAAAGGAAGTCGTGCACGTCCACGGCTCGCTCTGGCGCATCCGCTGCGAGCGCGACGGTACCGTACTTGAGAACCGCGAGACACCGCTGTCCGAGAACCCGCCATTGTGCATGTGCGGCGAAATCATGCGGCCGGACGTTGTCTGGTTTGGTGAAGAACTGCCTCGGCAACCGGTCGAGCAGATCGTTCACTATCTGCTCGAAGGCGGAATTGACCTCTGCCTCGTCGTCGGCACCGAGGCGACGTTCGGGTACATCGTGCAGTGGGCGCTGCAGGCACGCGAGGCCGGGGCCATGGTCGTGGACGTCAATCCGCGTGATACCGGGCTCGGCTCGCTGGTGGACGTGCACCTTCAGGGCAAGGCAGGAGAGGTGCTGCCAAGGCTTCTGTAACGGACAACTCAGAATTCAGAAGTGCGGAGCGGACACCTAGTATCTTGGTGTCTTTGTGGTAGAATCCGGCTATGGACTCTGAGTTCCTGAAGCTCTGCCGGACGCGGAAGTCCGTGCGCCGGTTCGCTGACCGGCCGGTAGAGCGCGAGAAGATTGAGCTTTGCCTTGAGGCGGCCCGGCGCGCCCCGTCGGCCGACAACATGCAGCCGTGGCGGTTCATCGTGTTCGACGACCCGGAGAAGAAGGAGAGGCTGGCCGCTGCTGTGTTCCGTGGAATCTACGCCCTTTCGAAGCGGTTTGCAGCGGCACCCGTCATCGTCAGTCTGGTGATCAAGGAGAACCTGCTCGTCAACAAGGTCGCGGGCGTGGTGCAGGGCACGCAATGGCAACTGGTTGACGCGGGAATCGGCGGCGAGCACTTCGTGCTGGCTGCGGCCGAGCAGGGCCTGGGGACCTGCTGGATCGGTTGGTATGACGGACGGGCGTTGCTGAAGCACCTGGGACTGCGCGGCAAGGGATACCGACCGGTGGCGCTCATCGCGCTCGGCTATCCAGCCGCAGACGTCTCCCCCAATGA
>CAZSUX010000450.1:0-1710 GCA_964610135.1 uncultured bacterium
CGGACTGGCGAATGTCCCCACCTACAACGCCGTCCTGGCCCACAACCAATGGTTCCTGGACATGAACCATGAGTATGTGGCGGGCGTGTACGGCACCGAGGCGCTGGGGAAGTTCGGCCTCGCGTTCGACTACTGGGGCTCGGGTGCAATTCAGGGCATCAACATCCGGGGAGAGATCATCCCCGGCTACACAGTCTCGGCGGCAGACTGGTCGCTGAATGCCGGTTACGCCCGGAGCATCTCCGACTTCTCATTCGGCCTGGGGCTTAAGTTCATCCACCAGCAGCAGGAGAGCCTCTCGACTTCGGCAGTTGCGGTCGATGCGGGCGCTATGTACAAGACTCCGCTGGAAGGCCTGAGGGCCGGGCTTTCGGTAGCCAACATCGGAACCAAGGCAAAGCTGTACGAGGAGACCTACGGCCTGCCCTTTCAGGCCCGCCTCGGCTGGCGCTACGACCGTGGCATCATTGGAATTATGCAGGACTTCATCCTCTCCGAGATCGAGAAGCCGGGCATCGCGGCCGGGGTTGAGTGCCGTCCGGTCCAAGTGCTCGCGCTCAGGGTCGGATATCGAACTGGCTCTGACGTTGATGGGTTCTCCGGCCTGCGGGCTGGGCTGGGCCTTTCCCTGCACGGAATCGGCGTGGACTATGCCTTTGCGCCCTACGGCAAGCTGGGCGCGTCCCACCGCATCTCGATTTCCTACAACGGCCCGGCAGCAGTAGAAGACGACGAGGTCTACGACTACCACGAGGAGTAGCGCCCGATGCCGGCGTCCTCGCTAGCCAGCGAGGTTGAGGGGTGGTGCTGGCGGCGAGGTAGAGGAAGTAGAGGCCGGCGAGGACGGCGGCAACGCGGCCGGCCGGAGTCCTGCCAACCCCTAGCCGCAAGTTGCTAGCTTACCTGGAAAACCGAGTCGAGGACCGTGCCGTCAATCCATTTGACGACAGCCACGACCTTGTCGCCGTGCTTGGGACGGGCTGGCTTGCCGCAGATGCGTTCCACTTCCGCCTTGATGTCTTCGATAGGGCGGACCGGCAAGCCTTTGCCTTTGACCGCGTCGAGCAGGTCCTGGCGCAGAGGGTTGATGGCGATTCCGAGTTCGGTGACGATGACATCAACCAGTTCGCCCGGGGCGCAGAGAGTGGTCACTTCGTCTACGATGACCGGCATGCGGTCGCGCATCGCCGGCACCGAGAGTATTGTGCAGCGGGCCTGCATGCAGTTCTGCCATCCGCCGATGCCGTGGCGGAGGCGACCGTCCGAATGGGTGACTACGTTGGCGTTGAAGTTCGGGTCCGCCTCGGTCGCGCCGAGCACGGCTACGTCGAGCAGGTTGATGTAGTTGCCCTTGGCGTGGAAGTTGTAGCTGACCAGGGGGCTGGTGGAGATGTGGCCGCGGTTGACGGCGATGGAGCGGATTGCGTCTTCGTCGAATGCCTGGCCGTCAACCAGCGCGGGCGCAAGGCCGTCTTCGAGCATCTTCACAAGGTACCGGGTCGAGCCGCCGTGGAGCCAGCTTGCTTTGACCCCGGCTTGCTTCATCATGTCCGCAAGGTAGATGGCAAAGGCGAGTGAAACGCCACCGGCGCCCGCCTGGAACGAGAACCCGTCGCGCATAATGCCGGAGTCACGTATGAACCTGGCTGTGAGTTCGGCGATGTAGAGCCGGTCCGGGCTGCGGGTAATCTGGGTCGTGCCCGAGACGAT
>CAZSUX010000451.1:0-1700 GCA_964610135.1 uncultured bacterium
GTTAGGCCTCGAAGCGGGGCTGGTCGGCATCACCACTGCGGCGGGCGCCAGCCTGCTGGGATGGGAAGGGTCTAAACGCAGCCGCATCGCCGGCCTCGGCCGCGCCGCGCTCGCCGGGCTGTTGCTGGCCGTGTTTGGGTCCATCGTCTGGCTGCTGCCCCAGCAGAAGCACCTGCTCAGTTCGACCGAGATGGTGCAAGTCTACGGGTGGTTCCGCAATCCGCACCACGTTATCCCGAGCACGTTTCCGGTTCGGGACTACCTCGCGGTGGCGGCGTTCTTCGTGGCCGTCGGCATATCGTTCGCCTGGTGGTATCGCCACCCGGCGACGGACCGCAACCTGGCCCGCCGTTATCTTCTCCCTTTCGGCATCATCCTGCTGCTCTGGTCGGGCGGATGGGTCTTCGTCGAGTTGGTGCCGACTCGCCTGTGGGCGACGCTGCAGACGTTCCGCCTTACCCTGTTCGTGAAATGGCTCGGCCTCATACTCTTCGGCGTTACCGCTACCCGCATGCTGGAGGACCGCACCAGCGCCGACGGGAAGCTGGCCGCACTAGGCCTCTACGCCGCCAGCGGGCCCTTTCAGCCGTTCGTTGCGCTCGGCGTCCACGTGACCGAGCTTCTCCGCCGGTGGCTGAAGCCGATCGCGGCGCGTCTGGCCGTGGTGGTCATCATGCTGGCAGTCGAGGTGTTGTCACTCGTTGGACTCCGTGATGCCTCCTCTTTCAAGGAGGGTTACGCGCTACTGGCCCTCGGACTCATTGGGTTCGCTTTCCTCGCGCCCGCCCGGCGCTTGCTGCGCTACGGAATCGGCCTCGTCGTCGCCGCGGTTGCGGTCATGCTGCCCATCGCCAGTCCGGCTGCCCCCACGTCGCTGCTCACCCACCCGGTCTTCACCCTAACCGACGGACACGACCCGGGCGACCCTGTTTCCGAGTTCTGCCGGTTGAACACGCCTGAAGACGCCGTCTTCACTGTGCCTCCTCAGTTCGGTCGATTCCGACTTGTCGCTCGCCGGGCAATCGTGGTCGACTTCAAGTACGGGATGGCGCACGACTGGGCGGTTGTCGAATGGCGCCAGCGCCTTGCCGACTGCTACGGCGAGGTGAGACAACACGGCTTCGCCGCTGCCCGCGAAATGGAGCGGAGCTACAGGTCTATTCCAGAAAGCCGGCTGCTCTGGCTGCGCCAGAAGTACGGCGCGACCTACGCCGTGCTCTTCGAACGCACGCCTTGCGGTTTCCCGCTTCTCTACGCCGACGGCCGCTACAAGCTGGTCGCGATACCCGAGCCGGCTTCCGAGTAGCCTTGGCGCGGCCGCGATGAGCGCTCGCGGCTGCAGCGCTGCAAGTCCTTGGCTTTGCTGGTGTTCTGCAGAGACGATGAGCTCGTCTCAAGACCAAAAACCGGACTCGCTTCGCCGCACCCCGCAGCGGTCAGCCCCTCCAGCTGACAATCGCATCCACGACACTCTGCTGGTCCTGTTTGGTCATGTCGTTGTAGAAAGGCAGCCTCAGTAGCCGACCGCTCACGTCCTCGGTTACCGGACAGTCGCCGGGCTTGCCGCCGAAGCGGCGCCCCATCTCAGAGAGGTGGAGCGGTTGATAGTGGAACACGCTCATGATTCCACGGTCTTTCAAGTGTGCAATCAGTGCCTGACGTGCCGTCAGTGACGACATCAGCAGATAGAACATGTGGTA
>CAZSUX010000452.1:0-1681 GCA_964610135.1 uncultured bacterium
TCGTCGTCAACACCTGGACGCTCGCGACCGCCGAGGTCGAAGAAGCGCTGATGAAGCGGCTGAGCGAGGACCAGGCCGGGTTCAACCCGGTGTTCATGCTGATTGACTCGGGCGCGCGCGGCTCGCGTACCCAGGCTGCTCAGATCGGCGGCATGCGCGGGCTGATGGCGAAGCCACAGCGCCGGTCGGTGGGCGAAGAGGTCATCGAGACGCCGATTAAGAGCTCATTCCGCGAGGGGCTGTCGGTCTGGGAGTACTTCATCTCGACGCACGGCGCGCGCAAGGGGCTGACCGACACCGCGCTCAAGACCGCCGAGGCCGGGTACCTGACAAGACGGTTGGTCGACGTGGCGCAGGACGTGGTCATCACCACCGAGGACTGCGGCACGATTCTCGGGCAGGAGGTTACGGCCTTGCGCGAAGGCGCTGACATCGTCGAGCCGCTGTCCGAGCGTATCGCCGGCCGCTTCTCACTCGATGACGTGGTCAATCCCGTGTCGGGCGAGGTGGTTGTCAAATCCGGCGAAGCGATCAGCGACGAGGCGGCCGAGGAAATCGAGAACTACGGCATCGAGACGGTGCGGGTGCGGTCGGTTCTCACCTGCGAGGCGAAAGCCGGTCTCTGCGTCAAGTGCTACGGCCGGAACATGGCGACCGGTACCGTCGTCGAGATCGGCGAGGCGGTCGGCGTCGTTGCCGCCCAGTCCATCGGCGAGCCGGGCACCCAGCTGACCCTCAAGACTTTCCACGTCGGCGGTGTCGCCTCACGCGTGGCCGAGCAGACCAAGGCGACCGCCAAGTTCGCGAGCAAGGTGAAATTCGAAGGACTGATAACGGTCAAGCGGACCGACGGCGAGACGGTCGCCCCAGACCAGGGCCGGCTGGTGCTCACCGCGCCGGACCGGATGGTGCCGTTCAACGTGCCGGCCGGCGCGACCGTCCGGGTACACGACGGCCAGGAAGTCAAGGAAGGCGACACCCTGTTCGAATGGGAGCCGTACTCGATACCGATTCTGGCCCGGTCCAAGGGCCAGATCGCATACCACGACGTCGAAGTCGGGGTGACGCTCCGCGAGGACATCGACGAACGGACCGAGCGCATGCAGCGCATCATCACCGAGGACCGCGGCCATAAGCTTCACCCGCGCGTCGCGGTTGTCGGGACCAAGGGCAAGGTGATCGAGTCGCACGCGCTACCGGCCGGGGCCTACCTCGTCGTGGACAGCAAGTCCGAGGTCCTGCCCGGCGACACGCTGGCCCGGCTGGCGCGCGAGATGGGGCGGACTCGGGACATCACCGGCGGTCTGCCCAAGGTCGCCGAGCTGTTCGAGGCCAAGCGGGTCAAAGAGCCGGCGACGATATCCGAAATCGACGGTACCGTCCACGTCGGCGAGCCGCGCGAGGGCATCCGCGAGGTCAAGGTGGTCTCGGACGGCGGCACTGAGAAGGAATACGAAATCCCGTACGGCAAGTACCTGCTGGCGCAGAGCGGCGATCGCGTTGGCGCCGGGGACAAGCTGTGTGAAGGTTCGGTCGACCCGCACGATGTGCTGCGGGTGCGGGGCTGGCTGGCGGTGCAGGAGTTTCTCACCAACCAGATCCAGGCCGTGTACCGGCTGCAGAAGGTCAAGATCAACGACAAGCACATCTCGGTCATCGTCCGCCAGATGCTGCGCAAGGT
>CAZSUX010000453.1:0-1677 GCA_964610135.1 uncultured bacterium
GTGATTGAGTTCGACGAGCACTACGGCATCAGTTTCAAGGTCGAGACCCACAATCACCCGTCGGCGCTGGAGCCTTACGGCGGGGCGGCGACCGGCATCGGCGGCGTCATCCGCGACTGCCTCGGCACCGGGCTCGGGGCGAAGCCGATTCTGAACACCGACGTCTTCTGCTTTGCGCCGGTCGATACACGGCCGGAGGAAGTGCCGCGCGGCGTGCTGCATCCGCGTCGGGTGATGAAAGGCGTAGTCGCCGGAGTCCGCGATTATGGCAACCGGATGGGCATTCCGACCGCCAACGGAGCGGTCTACTTCGACCCGGGTTTTCTCGGCAACCCACTGGTGTTCTGCGGAACCCTCGGTCTGATTCCAAAGGAGAAGCTAGACAAGAGCGCTCGTCCCGGCCAGGAGATTGTGCTCTTGGGCGGCCGGACCGGACGGGATGGAATCCACGGAGTGACGTTCGCTTCGCTCGAGCTCCACCAGAAGTCAGAGGAGATTTCGGGCGGCGCAGTGCAGATCGGGAATCCGATCGAGGAGAAGAAGGTGACCGACCTGGTGCTGGCGGCCCGTGATCGGGGTCTGTTCAGCACCATTACCGATTGCGGGGGCGGCGGGCTTTCCTCGGCAATCGGCGAGATGGCCAGCGAGCAGGGCTGTGAGGTATGGCTTGACCGTGTACCGCTGAAGTACGCCGGGCTGTCACCGGCCGAGATCTGGATCTCCGAAGCCCAGGAGCGTATGGTCGTTTTCGCTGAACCCGACAAGGTCAGTGAGCTGCTGCAGCTCGCGGCCGCGAATGACGTCGAGGCTTCAGTAATCGGCCGGGTGACCGGCAAAGGCCGGCTCGTGCTCAAGTTCCGCCGGCACGTTGTGGCCGATATCGAGATGAAGTTCCTGCATCATGGGTGGCGCGGCACTCGCAAGAAAGCACACTGGCAGCGTCCGGAAACAGCCGACCCGTCAGTACCGCTCGGGCTGGACCTGACCGCCGAGATACTCCGGCTGCTGCAGGCGCCGAATATCGCCAGCAAGGAGTGGGTGGTCAGGCAGTACGACCACGAGGTACAGGGCACCTCCGGGTTGAAGCCGTTCTGCGGACGCGACAACTCCGGTCCGACCGACGCCTGCGTCGTGATGCCGGTCCGCGGTTCGCCGCGCGGGTGCGTGGTGGCGTGCGGGCTCTGTCCCCGCTACGGTCTGATTGACCCCTACTGGATGGCGGCGTCGGCCATCGACGAGGCCCTGCGCAATTGCGTGGCCGCGGGGGCCGACATCGAGCGGATTGCATTGCTCGACAATTTCTGCTGGGGGAGCCCGGACCGGCCGGACCAGCTTGCCGGTCTGGTGCGGGCGGCGGAGGCGTGCTACGACATCGGCCGCAAGTACCGCGTCCCGTTCATTTCCGGCAAGGACTCGCTCTACAACGAGTTCAAGAGCGAGTCCGGTGAGTCGCTGCCCATCCCGCCGACCTTGCTCATATCCGCCGTCGGCGTCATCCCGGACGCTTCCTGTACCGCCACCACGGACTTCAAGGCCCCGGGCTCGTCCGTCTACATTCTGGGCGAGACCCTTGAGGAACTCGGCGGCAGCGAGTACTTCCGCCGGCATCAGGGCCTGGGACGGGAGGTGCCCAAGGTCGACGCATCGCGCGGGCGCCGGACCATGGTCGCGGTCGGC
>CAZSUX010000454.1:0-1654 GCA_964610135.1 uncultured bacterium
TCAGGTCAGTCTGTTTCTTTGCACCCGACAGCGGCTACGCGGTCGGCGACAACGGCTCTTTCCTGCAGTCGTTCAATGGCGGAGACGACTGGGAGTGCCAGGTCATGCCTCACCGTCAACCTGAGTTGCGGGCAGTGACGGTGCCGGCGCGGCGTCAGACAGGTGATCTCTCTGCCTACGTTGCCGGGCAAGACTGGAACACAATCCGCGCCAACCCGGAGTGGGAAATGGAGGGCGGCTTCCAGCAGTGGAATACGTACCAGGGCCTGCGCAGCATCTGCTTCCCCGACAGCCTGGTCGGTTTCGCTGTTGGGGACAGCGGTACGATAGTGAAGACCTCAGGCGGCGGGCGCCTGCGGATAGACTTCCAAGAACAGAAGAACTGCATCGAGGCGGCGTTCCGAGCGCTGTGGCGTGACAGCGTGCATCTTGACCCGCTGCCGTGGTTCTACGGGTTTCACTGGTGGTCGTGGTGGACAGACTCGGTGCCGCCGGTCAGCTTGCACGAAAGGTGGCTGCCTGACATGTGCCTTCAGGACAAACCAGCAGAGGTCGTCGTCACCAATTGGTTCGACGCGCGGCCACAAGACCCGGGACCGACCGGCCACCATGTCCGGCACTACCCGACCGGCAGTCTCGATGTGGTCGTGCCGGCGGGCGGCAAGGTCAACACGCCGCTGGTGCTGTGCCAGCTTGAGTCCCACAACTGGGAACAGGGCGGCTCGGCTGACTCAGCCCGGCTGCTGCAGGAATACTACGGACACGCCGACATCCTGCTTGCTGCGGACACGACCGCTTGGTTCCGATTCGTGGAAGACACCACGTGGCAGTTCCTGCATGGACAAGGGAAGTATCGCTTCTACGTCCAATACCTGGACGCGCCCGACAAGCTCAGTCCGCCCTACCCGGACTTCGTAGATACGGTTATCGTTTTTGACACGGGCCCCGCGTCGGGGAGCGTTGTCATCAAAGGCGGGGCGCGGTTCGCGCCAAGCTCGACCTGCACGCTGGCGCTGACTGCCTTTGACTCGGCTTCGGGCGTGGGCTGGATGCGATTCATGAACCGGCCGCGGGTGGACCTGGTTGAGAACGGCGGTTTCCTGGCGACCGCGGGTTCGTGGAGCTTCACGAATGGCGCGTACGACACGAGCCTCTCGATGGCGAAGCTCTCCGTGGGTTCGCCGCAGGCCGGGGTGAGGCAGTTCGTACCGGCTGAGTCCATCTCGGCCTGTGCCGGGGACTCGTGCGTGCTGGAGGCGAACGTCCTCGCCCACGTGCACGACGGCGACGCTACCGGCGAGGTCTCGTTCTGGTTCTGGAGCACGCGAGAGGACACGAGCCAGCACGATACGCTCTGGGAGTTGGTCGATTCCGCATCGTACTCCGGCAGCCTGCTCTCGCTCACCGGTCGGTACAACCTCACGACCCGGTTCCTGCTGGAGACGCCGACTCCGGAGTCAGGATGGGTCTGGCGCGGCGGGATGGTGAGAGTGCAGGCGCATGGGGTCGATGGTGGAGTCGGGGACGTCTGGACCGACAACGTAGGGCTCAATGCGTTCGAGCCCGGGTCAACCTACGCTTGGTGGGGAGCCTTTGATACCCTGGCCGAATGGAACATCGGCTCTGGAGCAGGCGAGCACGTTATCAACGCGCT
>CAZSUX010000455.1:0-1622 GCA_964610135.1 uncultured bacterium
TCCGAGCACGAGCTTCAGCCTGAACCGTTCACTCGAATGAAACAGGCCGTCATCGCCCTCTTCGTCGACATGGAACGCAAGGGCGAACTCGACTGACCGCGGCACATTCACGGCTGCGACTTCAAGGTCCTGACCAAGATTCGGACGGACGTCTTCGACGTCGCCACGCCGAAGCCGTAGCTGCTGAGCGGGAGACCAACTCCGGGGTCCTGTCCGACAGCAAGTCAGCTTGATTTGTGTCGGCGGACGTCTATTCTCTTGCCGCAATGGGCACGTCTGCGCCTGACAGCGTAAAGCGTCTGGTCGATCGCTTCGACCAGGACGGCAAGGTCTTCCTCTCCGGCGGCTATCAAGCAGGGACTCGGGACTGGGGGCCAGGGACCAGGGACCCGAACCCTAATCCCAAACCCCTCGCCCCTGACCCCTCATGTACCGCGCTCGGCTGGGACATGGACAACAGACAGGGCCTGTCCGGAGTCCGCAAAGCCGGCTTGACCGAGATCGGTGTTGAGGCTATGTTGATACGGCAAACATGAGGCGAAGCATGAGCACAGTCGATGACGCGGTCAAGTTGATAAGGGAGTTGCCCGACGACCTTCAGGTCGAGGTGGCCGACTTCGCGCGGTTCTTGAAGGAATCCAGGGCCCGACCGAAGCGCACCAAGTTCCGCCTCGATTGGGCCGGCGCCGGCCGTCACTTGAAGGACAGGTTCACGTAAGTCGAGCTTCAGCACAAGGCTCTCGACTGGCGGTCGGATGACATACCTGCTCGACAGTAATGTCTGGCTCGAGTTGCTGTTTGAGCAGGAACGCGCTGAGGACGTACGGCGGTTTCTTGAGACCGAGCCAATGGCCCAGATTGCCATCAGCGAGTTCTCTGAGTACTCAATCGGAATCGCGCTGGCACGCAACGGACTGGAGAAGGCCTTTGTCCGGTTCGTCTCGGATGCTCTTGAGGGAACAGCGCTCGGTCGCATCCAACTCGATACAGCGGACCTGAAGGCGGTCATGAGTGTCAGGAAGCGCCTCCGTCTCGACTTCGACGACGCCTATCGGTACGTTGCGGCCGAGACGTACGACTTGACCCTGGTCAGCTTCGACGCCGACTTCGACCGCACCGACCGTGGCAGAAAGACGCCCGCAGACATTCTTGGTGAGCCACCTGTTGCCCGCGACAGGCGGCCGACCAAGCCTGCCCGCCCTCGACGCCGCAAGCCTTGAGCAGACGACCAGCGATGGAATCCGAACGCTCAGCCTTGACGGAGGCCGGAAATATGGGAAGTGTCCCTCTTTCCCCTCTTTCCCCCGGCGGCTCTAGTTCACCGGCTGGCTGTTTGGTACCTGGGCCTGTTCCGTGCGCGGTTCCTTGCCTGCGGTCTTCTGCTCATCGACGCGTGGAGCGTGCGGCCAAAGGACCGGCGCACTGACTTTGTTGCGGCAGCCCGGGCTCGACAGACAACGAATCACGTGTTGCGGAACGGTACTGGGGCATGAAACGCGGCTTTGGCAGCCGGTCGCCAAGGGCGTACTGGTTCCCTGCCAGACTGGCAGGACCGGGACCATCACTGTCAACCCCGGCTCCGGCCTTCGCATGCTCCGGACCAGGGCATCGGGGCGCTCAAG
>CAZSUX010000456.1:0-1600 GCA_964610135.1 uncultured bacterium
GTGGCCTTGAAGATACTCGGCGATGAGAAGCCGATAAAGGGCCGGCCCGCGGACCTGCTGGAGCCGGCCATGCCCAGAGCGCGCAAGGAACTGAGCAAGGACTTGGTCCAGCACGAGCAGGATTACATATCATACGCGTTGTTCCCTGAGGTGTCGCTCAAGTTCTTCCAGTGGCGGAAGAACCCGACCGCGCCGGAACCGGAGAAGAAACCGGCACCGGCAGCATCGGCCCAAGCGCAAGCTCAGGCACAAGCCAAGCCCGCAGCGGCACCCGAGGACCCGCAGGTGCGGCGCCTGCGTGGGCTGATAGAAATCGTAGCCACCCACTCGGTCACCGACTTCGAGTGGGAGCACGAAGACGAGAAGGTGAGAATCAGGCGTGGCACCGGAGAGGCAGCCCCGGCACTGGCAAAGCACGCGGCACCGGCCCCGCAATCCGTCGCCGAACCGGTTCAGGCCGCGGCGCAGCCAGCGCCGGAGCCCGTCATTCAGGTAGCACCCGCGCCGCAACCGGCTCCGGCAGCGCAGTCTGCAGCCAACACCGAAGAGGTGACGTCGCCGATGGTGGGGACCTTCTACCTCCGGTCCAGGCCGGAGTCGCCACCGTTCATCAAGAAGGGCGACGCGGTCGACCCCGGGCAGACGCTCTGCATCGTCGAGGCGATGAAGCTTATGAACGAGATTCAGGCCGAGAAGAAGTGCCGGGTGGTTGATATCCTAGTTGATGATGGCGAGTCGGTCGAATACGGCCAGCCGCTCGTAATCATCGAGCCGCTGTAGGTCCGCACTTTTCCGCATTCTCTGTTCGCAGCCTCCCCGCGCTTGCGGCCCGCGGTTGACTTTCCGGCGGTTTGTGGCAAGCTTACAGGCGTGAAACGCATGGAAAACGCCATCCTCGAGAAAGATATCAAGTTCCTTGATCTCAAATATTCGGATCTGCCCGGCAGGCTTCGTCACGTGACTCTGCCGGTCGAGCAAATGGAGCACGCGGTGAAGGAAGGCGTCGGTTTTGACAGCTCGGCCGTGGCCGGGTTCCGGGCTGTGGAGTCCGGAGACATGGTCTTGAAACCCGACCTCGATTCAGCCTTCGTCGACCCGTTCGCCCGGGAACCGACAGTTACCTGTTTCGCCGAGATCTACGAGAGCGACGGCAAGTGTAGGTACGAGCGCGATCCACGGGCAATACTGCAGCGGGCGATAGCGGCGCTGAAGAAGGAGACACACGCCGACGAGGTGGTAGTTAGACCCGAGTTCGAGTTCTACTTGTTCAACAAGGCCGAGTTCTGGACCGACGATTCGTCGGCCGCCTATCGCATCGAAACCGACGAGTTGAAGCACGACGACCCGTCGGGATTCTCGCTCTACAAGGGCCCGGCGTACCACGTCGCGCCGCCCTTTGACCGCAGTTCCGATTTCCGGTCCGAGCTGTCACTGCTGATGGCCCGGTGCGGGGTGCCGGTGAAGTACCACCATCACGAGGGTGGCCGGTATTCGCAGGTCGAGGTCGAGCCGGTCTTCATGCCGGCGATGCGCTCGGCCGATGGTATCATGCTGAGCAAGTACCTGGTGCGCAACCTCGCGTTCAAGCACGACAAGAGCG
>CAZSUX010000457.1:0-1581 GCA_964610135.1 uncultured bacterium
CACGGGCCGTCACCGGCCCGCAGCCTCGCTCTTAACGAGTGCCTCGCCCTGGGTGCTCGGACTTTCCTCAGGCAAACGCCAGACGCATTACGCAATACGCTTCATGCACGACACTCAACGTCCGTGATTCCAGGCGTCAAGCTTAGTGCGTCGAGCATAGAGCATGACGCGTCCAGCGTCACCCGCGACCGTCCGACCCGCCTCCGCCTCAATTCTAGCCAGGGTTTCACCGATGGCAAGCGAGCGGCGGTGGAGGAATCCGAAACTCGAAGTCCGAAACCTGAATGACGATTGAATGCGGGCAAAACCCGAAGTCCGATTTGGCCGTCTCTCTTCATTCGAGCTTCATTCGGAATTCGTGCTTCGAGCTTCGGAATTCACGACCGTGGGCTTGATTCTCCCAGCCGGCGTGATAACCTATATGTCTGTGAGACCCTTAACCGTGCTCGCAATCGGCGGCAACTCGCTTATCCGGTCCAAGGACCGGAGCTCGTTTGCCGACCAGCTTGCGACTACTGCGGAGACGTGCCGGTACATTGCCGACATCGTTGAAGCCGGTCACGAGGTCGTTGTCACCCACGGCAACGGCCCGCAGGTCGGGTTCATCCTCATCCGTTCACACCTCTCCCGGAACCGGCTGCCGGAGACTCCGCTCGATGCCTGCAACGCTCAGACTCAGGCCGAAATAGGCTACATGATACAGCAGTCGCTGGACAATGAGTTCAAGCGGCGCGGTATCACGAAGCCGGTCGTTACCGTTGTCACGCAGATGGTTGTCGATGCGGCTGACCCGGCATTCAAGAACCCTTCCAAGCCGGTCGGGCCGTTTTACACCAAGGGTGAGGCTGCGAAGCTGCAGAAAGAGCTGGGCTGGGTGCTGCGTGAGGATGCGGGCCGGGGCTTTCGGAGGCTTGTTCCCTCGCCTCAACCCATGGAAGTCGTGGAGAAGCCCGAGGTCGAGTGTCTGTTGCGCTCGGGCGCAGTGGTCGTAGCCTGCGGCGGCGGCGGGATACCGGTGGTCGAGGCGAGGGGCGAGGGGCAAGGGGCGAGGGACGGGGGAGGAAGGGACGTGCTCAAAGGCGTGGCGGCGGTCATAGACAAGGACTTGGCTTCGAGTCTGCTGGCCGGGGAGATCGGAGCCGAAAGGCTGGTGATTTCCACGGCGGTCGAGCAGGTGTATTTGGACTATGGACAGGCAAACCAGACGGGGCTGGGGCGCGTCTCAGCAAGGGAAGTGAAAGATTACCTCGCAGCCGGGCAGTTCCCGGATGGCAGCATGGGCCCGAAGATTGAGGCCGCGCTCGATTTCCTGCAACGCGGCGGCAGAGAAGTCGTCATCACCGACCCGGACCACCTCGCTGATGCACTTGACGGCAAAGCCGGGACGCATGTCACGGACTAAGGAGAATTCAGAGTTCAGAATGCAGATACCAGAATGCAGAATTGCGGCCCGACTCAGAGGGGTTGCGCTGGTCGTGGTCCTGCTGGTGTCAGTCGCTTCGGTGTTTGCCCAGACCAGCATTCTCATCCCGATGGACCTGAGCCAGACCGACCATCTGAAGGCCTATGGCGTTGTCTACC
>CAZSUX010000458.1:0-1571 GCA_964610135.1 uncultured bacterium
CGTGTCGCCGGTTACGGTGTCGGACAGCCCGACCACGGCGCCGATTTCGCCGGAATAAAGCGCGTCCACCTGCTCCTGCCGGTTGGCGTGCATCCGCAGCAGCCGGCCGATGCGCTGATCCTTCTCCTGGGTCGAATTGTAGACCGGGCTCCCTGCCTTGAGCGTGCCGGAATAGACCCGGCAGTAGACCAGCTTGCCGACGTGCTTGTCGGCGACAATCTTGAATGCGAGGGCGGCGAGTCGGCCGTCATCCCAGGGTAGCCGCTCGACCTCCTCGCCGCCCGGGTGAGTACCGAGCGTCGGCAGCAGGTCGATCGGGCTCGGCAGGTAGCTGACGACGGCGTCGAGCAGCCGCTGAATGCCCTTGTTCTTGAACGCGCTGCCGCACATGACCGGGCAGACGAGGTGCTTGAGCGTCGCCTCGCGGATGGCGGCAGAAAGCTCGCGGTCGCCGATGGGCTGGTCGTTCATGAACTTCTCCAGCAACTGGTCGTTCACCTCACTCACCTTCTCAAGCAGGTGTTGCTTCCACTTGCGGGCTTCGGCCTGCATCGCGGCCGGAATCGGCTCCTCGCGCCACGTCATGCCCTGGTCGGTCTCGTCGTAGTAGACCGCCACGTCGTTGACCAGGTCGATTATGCCGGCGAAGTTCTCCTCGGAACCGATGGGAATCGTCACCGGCACCGCGTTCGCGCCGAGATCCACCTGTATCTGCTCGACCACGCTGTAGAAGTCCGCGCCGGGCCGGTCCATCTTGTTCACGAACGCGATGCGCGGGACCAGGTATTTCTCAGCCTGGCGCCAGACCGTCTCCGACTGCGGCTCGACCCCGCCGACCGCGCAGAAAAGCCCGATGACACCGTCGAGCACCCGCAGGCTCCGCTCCACCTCGACCGTGAAGTCTACGTGACCGGGCGTATCGATGAGGTTTATCATGTGGCCGTCCCAGACCGTGGTCGTGGCCGCGCTCGTAATGGTGATGCCGCGTTCGCGCTCCTGCTCCATCCAGTCGAGTTGCGCCTCGCCGTCGTGCACCTCGCCCAGCTTGTGCGACTTGTGCGTGTAGAACAGGATGCGCTCGGAAACCGTGGTCTTGCCCGCATCAATGTGGGCCATGATGCCGATGTTGCGGACCTTCTCGATCGGGTACATACGTGCCATTAGGGTTGACATTCTAGCCCGCTAGAAGGCAAAGTCCAGAAACGCTTGACACCGTCAGCCGCGGCGAACGTCCGGATTCCACCGCTAGGGACCGGAGAGGACATCCGCATATTTCTCAGATGACGCAGATTTCGCAAGGGCGGGGACATGACCGCGAAAACGGGGGCTGTACCGCGCTGAGTCCGACGCAAGCGCTCCGTGGGACTGTCCCTTGTTTTCGCGGGTAATCGTGTCCCAAGCCCGCCCTTGGGGCCGGCGTCGGAACGTTCACAGCAACTCGCATCGTAGCTCTCACCGTATCCGACATCGTAACGGTCACCGGACCTTGAACTGGACCTTAACCTGTATCTCAACTTGGATTCTCAACCGTATCTCAACCTTGACCTCAACCTGTGTCCGGCGCTGTACCG
>CAZSUX010000459.1:0-1569 GCA_964610135.1 uncultured bacterium
TACCGCTGCAAGGAAAATGGAGACTCGCGGCCAAGCCGCGCGCGGGCTGTGTCAGCTTGTGGGTGTTGTGCTTCTCAGCGCGGGACGTGATTCTCGGGCGGCAGGGACCAGGTGTCCGCCTCAGGAATCGCCCATTGAGTCACCAAGACGATAGCCAATGATGCGAGTCCCGCAGTCGGACGGAATCAGCTTCTTGTGATGGAGCTGATGCTGCCTTCGAGCCGGAAGTGAAGCCCCTGCTCGTCAACTCCCGCCGAGAAAAGATAGAAGTCCAGCTTCAGGAAGGGAGTGAAGTACCCGGCCAATGGACGCAGCAGCTCGGGGGGAATTCGGCGCAGGTCCAGAGTTCTTCCCGCATGACGGGGGAAGGCAGTGTAGCGCTCACCTGCACTCTTCCCCTTCGGCGCAAGTTGTTCGAGCAGCCGGGCGAAGGGGTTGTGCGGCCCGGTGTGCTCGACCACGCGCGGAACCGTTCCCACGAGGAATCGACCTTCATACCGCTCGGGCGCGCTGCCTGACCGCTTTGCGGTGAGGATGCCCTCACGGCTCTTCTTCAACTCAAAGAAGACCTTGCTCTTGCCCTTGCCGTAGTAATCCGGCGGCAGCGTGCGTCCAAGGAGCTTGTCGTGCAAGAGAAGCGTCAGCGGGCCCGGAGTGAAGATGCTCAGTTCTCCGGCCCCATCGGCGCGACTCCTGAGAAAGACGAGCAGCGTATCAAGCATCCGGTCGTACATCCCGGCCTGCGCCTTCAGCGCCTCGCGTTCGACCGCGCCCTGAGCCCGGCGGGCGTACGCCTTCTTGTAGCGGGCGAACGACTCCGGGTTCCGCTCCAGGTCCAGCGCCGCGCGGGCCTCGTTGAGCAGACGGGAGTAACGCGGGGCTCCGCCTACGTCGGGATGGAACACCTTCTGCAGGAAACGGAATTGCTGTTCGACCAGCTTGGCGCAAGTCCGGTCGTCCAGCCGCCGGATCAGGTCGCGGTCAAGACCAAGGACGCGGAACGGGTTCTCGCCCACTGCCTACCTCTCGGCGGGCTTGCGGCGGGCCAGCTCCTCGACCACGAACTCCAGGTCGGCAGCGTGGAGGCGCTCAGCCCCTTTGCAGAGAATCTCCAGGGTCGTATCCAGATAGAAGTCGTGGTTCAAGGTCGAACGGGCGTCCAGTACCTCGCCTGCCATGAATGAACCCGGCACGCCCATCCCGTCGTAGAAAGTCCGATAGAAATCAACCAGCTTCTCGAGCGATACCGGTCCCGCGCTCCGCAAGCTCTCCCGTGCGTCGTACAGCTCCTCGATTTCGTCGAGCGACAGACCGTGGTCCAGCAACCGGTGTACGGTGGCCATGTTCGTCTGGAAGCAGATCCGCATGCCGACGAGCTGGTGCAGTTGCTTGAGGGTAATGCCGTGGGCCTGGCAGAGCGAAAGCATGTACTCTTCGTTGACCTCCGCGTCTGCGCACACCTGCGCGGGGATACTGGTCGGCACCAGGTCGAGGCGGCTCGTCGCGACTGCCGGCACAAGTGCGGAACCGGTCCCGGCGCCGGCCTGGCATATCTTCCACAGGCTTGTC
>CAZSUX010000460.1:0-1562 GCA_964610135.1 uncultured bacterium
CTGGAAGTCAGAATGCCGAAGTGGATGAGGAAGGGGCCGAGGAATCGAGGATTCGAGTGGTCCGGAAGGAATGGATTCCGGGGTTCAGGGGTTGGCCGCTGCGGTCCCCGTCTGACGGAGCACGGGTTCTGGCCAGGGAGAGATTTGCCGCATCTGCGCAATCTGCGGTTCGTCCTTTCCGGGTCCCCCCTTTGTCATTTCCACTTTCATCTTCGCACCTTGGCGGTCGCTACAGGGCTTTCTGGTAGATGCGGAAGCGCTTGGCTATCTGGCCGCCGACGCGTTCCACCTCGGCCCGCATCTTGAGGTTGGTCTCCAACTCGTGGTGGCTGTCTATCCTCTCAAATCCGGCCGCGATTGCCGTCCGCATCATTGCCGCGCCCAGCAGCACGTCGAGCCCCCGCCCCCGACAATCTTCGCGTATCGCGCCGAGTAGCGCGTCAAGCTGCTTCGTTTTCTTCATCGCGGCCATGATCTGCAGAATGCCGAAAGGAAACAGGTGGCCTTTGCACTGGCGCAGGCCGACGTTCATGTTCGGGATTGAGATAACGAACCCAACGACGTCCTCGCCCTTGAGTGCCACTTTCACGAAGCGCGGGTCAATGACCGGCAGGTACTGCTTGGCCAGCGCGTCCATCTCGGCATCAGTCATCGGCACGTAGCCATAGATGTCCGTGTAGGTTATGTTCATCAGGCCGAAAATGCGTTGGCCGTAGGACTTCAGCTCCTTCGTCTTCGTGAACTCGGCCAGCCTGAACTCGGTCTGCCGCGCCACGCGCGCGCTGATCTTCTCGTAGAACTCCGGCAGCCGGTCCGACAGTTTGATGATGTAGTCGACGTAGTCCACTTCCTTCGTATAGCCCGCCGCGTCCATGAACCGGACGATGTACGGGAAGTTGTGGAATGAATCCAGCGTCGGCTGGTGGTCGAAGCCTTCGTAGAGGAACCCTTGAGGGTCCTGGTCCGAGAACCCCATCGGCCCCACCAGCCTCTTCATGCCGAGCCCGCGCGCCCAGTTCTCAACGAACGCGAGCAGGGCGTTGAAGACATCCTGCTCCTCGTAGCACTCGAGGAACCCGAACCGGCCGGTTCGCTCCTGCCGCAGTTCATTGTACCGCCGGTTGACGATACCCATGATGCGGCCGACCACGCGACCGTCGCGCCGCGCCAGCGCCAGCACCGCGTCCGCGTGCTGGAACGCCCGGTTCTTCTTAGCGTCGAAGAACTTCCAGTTGTCCATGTAGATGGGCGGAATCCAAAGGGGGTTGGTGCGGTTGACCTTGGCCGGCAGGTAGATGAACTCGCGCAACTCGCGGCGGTTGCGGATTTCGGCGACTTCGAGCGCCATCGTGCCTAGCTACTCACCTGAAGTCTGCTGCGCCAGCGCGTCATTACTGCATTATCCGCGGCCGTCGTACCTGTGTCAATGATTCACGCGGTCCCTGAAACCGAAACGGACGCCACGAAAACACGAAGGCCACGAAACTGATGGGTACGGAGGGACAAGGCTCCGTTTCATTCGATTTCGTATCTTCGTGGCCTAGAATATCGGAATTGGGGTT
>CAZSUX010000461.1:0-1517 GCA_964610135.1 uncultured bacterium
CCGTCCCGCTACCATGTCCGCGATGAAGTCCGGACCCTCGGCCTGGCTGGAGCTGATTTCAGTCACCTGTTCCCGAAATCCCCGAATGCTGAATCCCGGCCCATGCTGAGTTCCTCTCACCACCTCAAGGAAAGGCCTCGACACGCGTAACAAGCTCCTGGCCTTCGCCGGCATCGTCATCCTCGTGCTTTCCTTTATGTCATCTGCCGAGAACCCGCCTGGCGTTCCCGCCATGCCCTTTGCTCTAATCCTGTTGTCGAGAACGGCCATGCTGGCGTTTGTGGTAACTGCCACGATCTTTCTTTGGGAGAGAGCCAGGACGCTGGCACTGGCGTTTGCCGGCATAAACTGGCTTCAGGTTCTGGCATTTGCGGCGGCTCTCACGCAGGGCACTCTCACTCTGAAGAGAATTCCACTGATTCTGGTTCACGCACCTCTGATGTGGCCGGAGCTCTTCGATCCGTATAGGATTCTTGTCCTCCTTGTGAGTCTCCTGACGCGGGCGGCGAGCCTGATACTGTACATTTGGGTAGTTGTGAAGTTGTTCTGGACAGCGGCGCCGCGTCCGGCCTTGCTTGCCGACGCTCCGAGCGAGGAGCCGCGGTCTCGCGGCCGGGCGCGGAGAGGCGCAGTACTGGGCGGACTCGGGATTGCCGTGTCAATCGCGCTGGTGGTGTTGTTCAATGTCATCACCAGGCCGGGCAGACTGGCAAGCGCGAACTACGACGTCACGCACCCGACGTTCGGGAGCATGCTCACGGTTAAGAGCTCGCTGGAGAGCTGGGCGAAGGAGAATGGCGGAGCGTATCCGTACACGGCTGAGTTCGATTCGGACTCGAGTCGGTTCATGAAGTTCCTCGCGCGCGACCGCGTCGGCTGAAGCGGCGACACCATTGCCGGCAGGCTGCCGGTCAACCCCTTCACGAAGTCCGCCTACCGTTTTGGCGTGGACCTGTTCTACTTCCCGGACAGTCTGGCGGCGGGCGCGGAGCGGCTCCGGTCGCCGAATGACAGCGGTTGCCCGTACAACGGCCTGTCCGCGCCGCAGGCCCAGCCCGGCACCATCGTCATCCTGGGTCACACCGACCGTTCGGGCACCTGGCCGCGCGTCACCGAGTACGGCATCACCGGGTTCGACGAGGAGACGTCACGCCCGATGAAAGACTCGGGGGCGTCGATTGACCGGTACGTTGTGCTGCACCACTGGCGAAAGAGTGAAATCCTGCGTGGGCCGTAGCGGCCACGGTCGGGGCCACGGCGGTTCAGGACCGGCGAGGGGCACCCCCGTTTCTCATCGCAATCGCGTCAATGCAAGGAATCAAGGAGGAACCAGGGGAAAAGTGGGACACTTCCCCAATTTCTAATCCGAAGCGCGTCAAGGCAAGGGTCGAGGGACAGGCACCCGATTCCGGGAAGCTTCGGGACATCCGACGCGGCTGAGCCGCGAGGTTGAGGTTAAGGTTAAGGGAGAGAAGCGGAATGGGACCTCGTCGCAGCCACAGGCAGCGAGTGACCAG
>CAZSUX010000462.1:0-1510 GCA_964610135.1 uncultured bacterium
CGAGGCCACGGTGCAGGCTGCGTTCCCGGCAGGCAAGATCGGGACGACGCTGGAGAATTTGAAGGCTGCGGCTACGGGCGAGATGTACGAGTGGGGCACCATGTATCCCGACTTCGCCAAGACCGCCGAGCAGGAGGGCTTTGCCGAGGTCGCGGCTGTTTTCCGCAGCATCGCGGTGGCGGAGAAACAGCACGAGAAACGATACAAGGACCTGGCGGCGAATATCGAGGCAGGCCGGGTGTTCAAGCGGGAGAAGAAGGTCGTGTGGCGGTGCCTGAACTGCGGGTTTCTCCACGAGGGCACTGAGCCGCCGGAGCAGTGTCCGGCGTGCGCCCACCCGCAGGCGTACTTCGAGCTGCTGGGCGAGAACTGGTGAGACTGGTTCTGGCTGCGGCGTTGGCCCTGGTGCTGGCCTGCGCCGGCAGTCCGACCGGGCAAGACATGAATAAGGAGAAACCAATGACAGAGCGTGCGGGGGCAGTGTTTTTTGGCGGCAAGCCGGCCACATTGCTGGGTAATGAACTGAAGGTCGGAGACGCGGCGCCGGACTTCACCGCGGTCGGCAATGACCTGAAGCCGGTGGCGTTGTCCCAGTTCAAGGGCAAGGTGATGGTGATTGCGTCAGTGCCGTCACTTGATACGCCGACGTGCGACCTCGAAACGAGGCGCTTCAATGCCGAGGCGGCGAAGCTGGGGCCCGACGTGGTCATCCTGACCGTGAGCATGGACCTGCCATTCGCCCAGAAGCGGTGGTGCGGGGCGGCGGGCATCGATAAGGTCATCACCGTGTCCGACCATCGGGATGCATCATTCGGCACGGCATACGGCGTGCTGGTCAAGGACGTCAGGCTGCTGGCCCGTGCCGTCTTCGTTGTCGATCGACAGGGCGTCATCCGCTACACGCAGCTAGTCAAAGAAACCGGCACCGAGCCGGACTACGCTTCGGTGCTCGAGGCAGTGAAGGGACTGCAGTGACCTTGGGTCTGGGAAAGGACAATCGATGACGGCGAGACAGCAGGTTTACAGTTGCAGCGTCTGCGGGCAGATCGTGGCCGTGGTTCACCAGGGCGGCGGCAGGCTGGTGTGTTGCGGCAAGCCGATGATGCTGGCCGGCGAGGAAGCGGCGGGCGCGACCGAAGCCAAGCCCAAGGTCAGGCAAGAGCCGGTCGCCACGAAGCCGGTTCCGGCTACGGCTCCGCACTGGCAGTGCAGCAAGTGTCACTATGTTCTTCAGGCGGAACAACCGCCGGAGACGTGTCCGTCGTGCCACGAGCACTGTCAGTTCAAGGACGTGACGTGCTACATACCGGAGTGCGGGTTTGCCGGGATGGATAACCGGCTTGTTGGGCAGTGACCGACATGTTTGACAGAGGAGGAAGTTGATATGGCAAAGCGTATGGAAGTATACAAGTGCGAAGTCTGCGGCAACATCGTTGAGGTTCTGGATGGCGGCAACGGGCAACTGGTCTGCTGCGGCAAGCCGATGAAGCTGCTGGTCGAGAACACGACC